>NZ_JBHWWX010000036.1:0-44642 GCF_042730335.1 Rhodococcus sp. NPDC060084 | reverse complement strand
CCACCGGCGCCAGCACCGCGGCAGCACCACCGGCCAGACGCAATGCCAACTCCACCGTCAGCTCGGCATTTGCCAAGCCTCGAACTCCGTCGGTGCCGAACAACCGACCCATAGACACGCCCCTCACCATTCACTGCGGTCACTACCGCGCAATGCTCCCCTGTTCCGCGGCACGGCGTACCCGGCCCCGGAATCTGACGGAAGACAGAATGCACGAAAGCAGGCGCCGGTAGCGAATCTCTACCGACGCCTGCTCTCGTGGTCGAACAAGTGCCGAGGCTGACCAGGTCAGCGTCGGCGACACATCAGCGCTTGGAGTACTGAGATGCCTTACGGGCCTTCTTCAGGCCGTACTTCTTACGCTCGACGGCACGCGGGTCACGCGTGAGGAAGCCGGCGCGCTTGAGCGCGGGGCGATCCTCGGGAGTGACCTCGATGAGTGCACGTGCGATGGCGAGACGCAGCGCGCCGGCCTGGCCGGACGGGCCGCCACCATGCAGGCGAGCGTGGATGTCGAAGCCCTCGGGGCGCTCGACGGTCACCAGCGGCGACTTCACGAGCTGCTGGTGCACCTTGTTCGGGAAGTAATCCTCGATGGTGCGCCCGTTGAGGACGAAGTTGCCGGAGCCGGGCACCAGACGCACGCGGACCACGGCCTCCTTACGGCGACCGACGGTCTGGATCGGACGGTCGAGCACGATCGGAGCCACGGGCTCCGCAACAGCCTCTTCGGCCACGTACTCGTCTGCAGCGACCTCGACGTTGTCGGCGAACTCTTCGACGTTCGTCACGTTCTCGTTCTGTTCCTCGGGCGTCGTCACTGTGCCACCTGCTTGATCTCGAACGGCACCGGCTGCTGCGCGGCGTGGGGATGGTTCGGGCCCGCGTAGACCTTCAGCTTCTTGGCGATGGCGCGGCCGAGCTTGTTCTTCGGGAGCATGCCGGTGACGGCCTTCTCCACGAGACGATCGGGGTTCTTGTCGAGAACCTCGCCGACCGAACGACCCCGCAGGCCACCCGGGTAACCGGAGTGGTGGTACAGGAACTTGTCGGTCCGCTTGTTGCCGGAGATGGCGACCTTGTCGGCGTTGATGATGACGACGAAATCACCGCCGTCCATGTGCGGAGCAAAGGTGGGCTTGTGCTTGCCACGGAGCAGGTTCGCCGCCTGCACCGCGAGGCGGCCGAGGACCACGTCGGTGGCGTCGATGACGTGCCACTCGTGGGTCAGCTCGCTGGCCTTCGGTGTGTACGTAGACACAGAATTTCCTCGTCTATCGTTTTCGCTGCTGGCCCGCATGCCGCCGATGGTCACACCCGGCGGCCAGTTGAGACCCGGGATGAGATGTTCGCCGCGCACAAGGCAACGACGACGGACGACACGCCGAGGAACCACTTTACCGGCGCAGCGGCCGGTAGGTCAAAACGCATCCGGACAGCACAACGTCCCGGCGGCCTCTCCACCACCGGGACGCAGTGCCGTGGGTTCTCCCCCTGCACCCACCGGACGCACCGGGTATCACCCCGGGAAGCGTGCCTGGTTCCTCCGTTCGGTTGCCAGCATGTCGTCGTTGCCGCTCGACACGATCCGGCCGATGTCCTGCAGCACCTGGATCAGGCCCGCTTCGGCCCGGTTCCACCGCTGCTGCGTCGCGACGTAGTCGGCCTGCGCCTCACCACTCCACGTGGCCACCAGCGGCGCTACCTGCGATTCGATCCGGTCGAGCGTGTCCCTGATCGCCTTCTCGCCCGAGACGAGACGCGCGTGCAGATCTGCGACGCCCGCGAAATTCTGGAAGATCTCGGATCCACCGTCGACTGTCACTGTTCGTTCTCCTTCAGCTGGATTCGGGACCGGGGATCAGAACGAACCGCGGAGAAGGGAACCGGCACCGGGGTCGACGGCACCGAGCGCCCGTGCGTTCTCCTGTTCGGTCGCGTCGTAGGACCGGCCGCTGGTCCGCACCGCTTCCGCGAGTTCGTCGAGCGCGGCGGTCAGGTTGGTGTTGTTGACATTCCAGCGCTCCATGATTCCGGCGAAGCGCGTGGCGGACACACCTCGCCACACGGACGGTGCGGACTGCACGACGTCGCCGAGCACTCGGAGAATCCCCACGAGTTCGTTGCGAGAATCCTGAAGTTGCCCCGCGACCACCTCCATGGTTGCGACATCTGTGCTCAAGCCATTCGAGTGGCCGGACCCTGCTCCGGCCGACGGTTCGGTCACGAGTGCTCCTTCGATCGTTCCGCGCACCGGCTGTCTCAGCCCCCCAGTTGGTCTGAGCCGGATTGCGCCTACACAAGGTTGGACGCCGCAACCGGCCGAGCGGTTCCCTCGGATCCGGAATTCGTTTTCCAGCGTGTCTTCACCCGGTCCGGAGGGTGTGCACCGCCTGCTCGCACTCGCGCCGCATCCCTGCCCACTCACCGTCGAGGAACTGGCAACCCACCGCGACCTGCAACCCCGGGAAGACCACGACCGACCACCGAACCTCGGAGAATTCGTCGGGCACTTCGGTGTAGGCGATCACACTCCGGTCCGCGAATGTGGTGTCGGCGTCCATATTTCGAATCACCCGGCCGCGTTCCTCCGCCCGTGTCCCGAGCACCGCGGCCACGGCATGCTCGTCCATGCCGTCGGCCAGGACGCTGTGCACGATCACGATTCTCCGGTCGGTGCCCGACGCCGGGACGAGTTCCGCACGCCCGGAGTCCGCCGATTCCGGCGTTCGCAGGCGCCAGGAACCGGGCAGGTCGAGGCGCACCGGCCCGATCTCGAAGCGAGCCGGCCGATCCGTGCGGGGCTGTGAGAGATCCGGGTCTGCCGCCGAGGCGGGGCTGTCGGTGGCACCGGCGCCGTCGCCGGTCGTCCCGGCACCCGCCACGGATCCGGGGGGCGCGTGTGCGCCGACCCACAGGAACACCGCGGCGAGCACACCGAAGCTCACCACCGCGAGGATGACCTTGGCGGTTCGCCCGTCGCCGGTGTCAGGAGCGGTTCCCGGTGTCCGTACCTCGTGTAACCACGGCACCGTCGAGGCGGTCTCGGCAGGGGCGGTCTCGGCGGGGGCGGTCTCGGCGGGGGCGGTGCCCTGGGTGTGGCGGCCGGACACTGCCGCCACCATCTCCGCGGCAGCGACCGGCACGGTCGGGACGGTGCCGGCGATCCGGTTCGCTATCTGCTCGCACGCCGACCCTCCCGCCGGTTCGCCCGGCGCACCGGTCACGACCAGCACACAAGAGTCTTCCCGGCCGTCGTTCACCGCTGCGATCAGCGACCTGACCGCCCCTTCCGCAGACACGGTGTCGCCTGCATCCGCCGCCACGAGGTCGTCGACCAGGATCTCCGGATTCCGGGCGACCCGGTCGACCGCCGGACCGTCATCGCGCGACCCCGGCATGACCGATACAGCGGTGACGCCTCGCTCGGCGAACTCGAGCACGACGTACCGCTCGGCATCGCCTTGGTGCGCGGCACGACATGCCGCAACGGAGACCGGAACCAGCAGCACGTTGTGCGCGACCTGACGCGCGGCCGTGTCCAGTAGGCGGCGGCGACGCTCGTTCCACCAGGTCGGGTGCACCACGACGGCTGTCGCGACCATCGATGGGGCACCCACGGCCGCGGCGGCATAGCACACGAGTCCGGTCAGCACGGGTCCTGGCTCGTGGCCGTCCGTTCGCGGCGAGGCAACCGCAGCGGGGTCGTCGACCGTGTCGGTGACGTCGATCGCGTCCGGAGAGTCGAGAGCCGAGTCGCCGAACACCCAGCCGCCGCCGAACCGAGCCGCGACCGCGGGTACCGATCGTGACGTCTCACCCCATTTCCCCCGCACCCACCCCGGCAGCACGGCCAGGACCAGCACTTCCGGCGACGTCACGGCAGCGGTGACCATGCGGTCTGCACGAGCGACGCGCCGTCGCGGCGCACGAGCAGTCCTCTTCCGGCCGGCATGGGCGACGGGCGGGCCGAGCCCACCAGCGCACCTTCGTCCCGATTGCCGCTCATCACCAGCCCGGGACTGGAAAGTTCGCGCAATCGGGCCAGCACCGGTTCGAACAGTGCCCTGCCCGCGCCTCCGGCTCGGCGCGCCACCACGAGGTGCAGACCCAGGTCCTTGGCTTGCGGCAGATACTCGAGCAGCGGGGCCAACGGATTCTGGCCGCTCGCCGCAACCATGTCGTAGTCGTCGACGATCACGAAGACCTCCGGCCCGGACCACCACGAACGGTCCCGCAATTGCTGTTGAGTCGTCCCCGGCCCGGGCAGTCGCCGCTCGAAGATCCCGGCGAGTTCCTGGGCCATCGTGGCCAGCACACTCGCGGCCGGTGCGTAGCCGCCGAGGTGGTCGCCCTCGACCACGCCGAGCAGGGTGCGGCGGTAGTCACCGACGATGATGCGCACCTGGTCGGAGGTGTTCGACTCCATCAATCCTCGGCAGATCCCACGCAGAACGGCTGTCTTCCCGCAGCCGGAATCACCGAATACGAGGAGATGCGGGCTGTCGGTGAAGTCCACGGCGACCGGCGCGAGTTCCGACTCGTCGATGCCGATCGGGATCGTCAGACGCACCGCGGGCGGCGCATCCGGGCCACTCGGCCATCCGCGGGGCAGCGCCGCGAGCAGATCGGCGCGATCGATGGTGTCGGGCAGCATCCGGACCCTCGGTGCGCGTCCGCCGGGCGTCGCGGCGGCGATCGCGGCGACCGCTCCCGACACTCCGGCGCCGAGATCGGTGGTGTCCGTGACACCGTCCACGCGCGGCAGCGCCACGAGGATGTGCAGCCCGTCGCGGTCGATCCCACGGCCCGGTCTCCCCTCCGGCACCGTCGCCGCCTTCTTCCGTCCGTACTCCGAATCGGACGGATCCCCGAGGCGCAGTTCGAGTCGCGTGCCGAACTGATCCCGCATCGCCGGACGGACATCCCCCCAGCGGGGCGCACTGAGCACCACGTGGATACCGTACGAAAGCCCCTGGGACGCCAACACACTCACGACCTGCTCGAGAGCCTCGAAGTCCTGCCGGATACTCGGCCATCCGTCGATCACGAGGAAGACATCGCCGAACGGATCGGTGGACGTGCCGGGTGCGCCGCCGGCCCGGCGGCGGCGAAACTCCGCCATCGACTCGATACCCTGCTCGGCGAACAGTCGCTCTCGGCTCCGCAACAACGACACGAGTTCCGCCACGGTACGCCGCACCCGATCGGCATCGAGACGGGTTGCGACCGATCCGACGTGAGGCAGCGCTGCCAGACCTGCGAGCGCACCGCCTCCGAAGTCGAGACAGTAGAACTGCACCTGCTCCGCGGTATGCGTCAGGGCCGTCGACACGACGAGAGTGCGCAGCAACGTCGACTTTCCCGCCTGGGGACCGCCCACGATCACGACGTTGCCGGCCGCACCCGCAAGATCCACCACGAGAAGGTCGCGGCGCTGATCGAACGGCCGGTCGACGATGCCGACAGGAGTCCGCAGGGGGGCGAGCTGGGGTACCTCGCCCGTGAGGACCGAGCGCGGCACCAGCGCATCGAGAGTCGGAGACTCCTCGAGGGGAGGAAGCCACACTTCGTGCGCCGGTGTTCCGTGTCCGCGGATCCGGTCCACGACGAGGTCGAGGAGGCTACGGCCTCCTGCGGCCGCCGTGTCGTCGGGAATGTCCGCTGCCGGGACCGCCTGCGGAACAGGATCGTCGAGCGGAACGGCGCGCGCGGTGAACACCCGGGGCCGCAGTGCACCGGTGACGCCGTGCACCGCAGTCCGCCGGGACGGGCGTCCGGACACCGAGGGCCCGGAAACGTACGCCGCAGCGAACCGGACGATCTCCGCCGAATCCGACTTGAGGTAACCCGCACCCGGCGCCGACGGCAGATGGTAGGCATCGGGAACGCCGAGGACGCTGCGCGATTCGTTCGCAGAGAACGTCTTGAGGCCGATGCGGTAGGACAGGTGACTGTCGAGCCCTCGCAGTCGTCCCTCGTCGAGTCGCTGGCTGGCGAGCAGAAGATGCATGTGCAGCGAGCGCCCCAGCCGTCCGATCGCCGCGAACAGGTCGGCGAATTCCGGTTGCTGCGAAAGTAGTTCGGAGAACTCGTCCACGACGATGAACAACGCCGGGAGCGGATCGAGGGGAGCACCCGCCGCACGTGCCTTTTCGTAGTCTCCGACGTTGGCGAAGTTTCCGGACGCCCGGAGCAACTCCTGCCTGCGGTTCATTTCACCCTCGAGTGCGTCCTTCATCCGGTCGACCATTGCGAGTTCATCCGCGAGATTGGTAATGATCGCCGCTACATGGGGAAGGCCTTCCAACCCCAGAAAGGTTGCACCGCCCTTGAAGTCGACCAGAACGAGATTGAGATCGTCGGGCGAATGAGTGGCGACGAGCCCGAGGACAAGTGTGCGCAGTAACTCCGACTTCCCTGATCCGGTCGCTCCGATGCACAGACCGTGTGGGCCCATCCCGTTCTCGGCGGCTTCCTTCAGGTCGATCTCCACAGGTCTGCCGTCGGGATCGACACCGATGGGAACCCGCAGACGGTCGCGCCCCCGGCGTGGGACCCATGCTCGGCCGGGATCGAAGCGCAGCACGTCGCCGACCCCCACAAGGTCCTGCCAGGTGGCCGGACCTTCGTCGGAGTTGTCGCCTGCCGAAGCCTGCGCGACCACGCGATACGGAGCCAGACGGCGCGCGACCGTCTGAGCCCGTGGCGCGCTGACGGAATCGGCGTCGGCGAACGATTCGACCTCCACGCCGGATCGTGCGCCGACAGAGCCGTCCTCCACCACGAGTTGGAGACCGCGAGCCGACGCGAGTCGCGGCGCGAAACCCGACAGGTCGAGGATCGTCAGCGAATCCAGCCCGTCCTCGAGCAGTCCCGACCCGGACCCCGACACACCACCGTCGACCACGACGACGAGCTGCGGAACTCCCTCGAAGGCCGGGGCATTGCGTGTGAAGCGTCCTCGGGTCGAGAGGACCGGAGCGAGGTCCGTCTCCAGTTCGAGGACCGAGCCGAAGACCATTCGCGCGCTCCCCGCACCGTCGCGGGCATCGGGGTGCTGAACGTGCGGGAGCCATTTGGCCCACTCCCATTCCGCGGCGGTGTCCGGTCCGCAGACGACCGCTACCCGAAGGACGTCCGGCCCGTGAAAGGTGCACAACTGAATGAGCATCGCGCGCACCAGAGACCGGGCGGCCTGCCTGTCTCCGTCGAGTCCGATCGCCGCAAAGCCTCGCAGTGCGACCGCCGTGGGCAGCGCGGGTACCACCGAGTGGGCGCGCACAAATCGCCGGAGGGAGACCGCCGCGACCGGCTCGAGATCTTCGAGCGGACCGGTGTCCGGTGCGACGAGGCGGGTGGCGAGTCGCTGCCCGCCCCGTCCGACCCGCACGTGGCAGAAATCCGCGTCGGTGCACCGCCGTTCCCACATCCGCGCGGTGCCGACGAGAGTCCAGAGCAGGGCCGGGTCGGGGTGTGCCCATTCGAGCGACTTGCGCTGTTCGCCACTGGTTTCGGTGACCTCGCGCCGGACCTGGTCGAGATACCGGAGATAGTCTTTGCGGTCTTCGTCCACCTCGGAGGTCTTCGTTCCTCCGCGCCCGCCGTTCGCGAGCATGCCGACCATCGAGACGACCATCATGATCGGGAAGATCATCGCCATCGGACTCCGGGCCATGCCGGAGGTGAACATCAGCGCCATCATGCCGATCATGGCCGCCACCATCACGAGCGGCAGTAACCTCACCAGCAGATTCCCTGGCGTCGGACGCGGAATATCGGGCGGCGCTTGCACACTCAACTCGCCGCTAGGAGCCCGCGGAGCCTCCTTGCGCGCTGCGCGCACGAAGCGCTCGGTACTCAACGTTCGCCACCCCCGGAACACCGCATCCCACAACCGTCCCCCGACGGCCGACCCCCACGGTCCGAGGAAGGGTAGCGCACGACGCAGACATACAGGGCGCCTCGTGATCGGGTCCTGCCGGCGACTCCGTCACGAGACACCGACCGGCGCGTGTCGTATGGTCTGCGTCGTCCCGGTCGGCGCGGTGCACATCCGAGG
The DNA here is from genome assembly GCF_042730335.1 of Rhodococcus sp. NPDC060084. NCBI lineage: Bacteria > Bacillati > Actinomycetota > Actinomycetes > Mycobacteriales > Nocardiaceae > Rhodococcus > Rhodococcus sp. NPDC060084. Next base: position 36,580 of record NZ_JBHWWX010000036.1, on the reverse strand, counting down.
GGAGCCGCGCGCAGCGGCCGGCGACCGAGTGAACGACGGGGGAAGAAGAGCGATGACGTCCGCGCAGACCGGATCCGAGCATCACGGCGCTGTCCAGGCTCCGGACCTGTGCCGGATCACGGTGCTCGCGCAACACACCGAGGTGGATCTCGCTCTTCCCCTCGGAGTTCCTGTGGCGCTGCTGATTCCCGGCATCGTGGACCTCGTCGCATCGCACCGGGCTGCGAACCGGTTCGATCTCACGCCCGAGCAGGTGGAGCCGGGGGCGTGGACGCTCGCCCGGATCGGTCATGCGCCGCTTGCGGGTGCGCTGAGCCTCGACGAACACGGGGTACGCGACGGCGAGTTGCTCGTCCTGGCCGATGCCGGATCTCCTGCACCTCCCCCACTGTTCGACGACGTGATGTATGCGGTGGCGGTGGAGGGCAAGGACAGCTTGCGCCGGTGGGGCGCCGCTCCCGCGGGTGTGCTGGCAACGGTCCTCGCTCCGGCGGCGCTCGCTGCGGGCTGTTTTTCCCTGCTGCAACTGCCGGCAGGTCCTCACCGACTCGTGGCGGGCGCGATCGCGGCGGTGCTGGGCGTTCTGCTCCTGCTCGCGGCAGCGGTCGTCTCACGCGGCTACGGCGACCCGCGGACAGGGCTCCTGCCCGCCGTCTGCGCGGTACCGCCGGTGTTCGCCGCGGGAGTGCTGCTCGTGCCGGGCAATGTGGGGCCTCCACAACTACTGCTCGGGGCAGTGCTGGTCGGTGCGGCGGCGGTGATCGCCTTGCGAACGGCCATGGTCGGTACTGCGACGTTCACCGGTGTCGCCGCCGCTGCGGCAGGTGCGGCGGTCGCACTGGTCCTTGCGTCGACGGCCGGTGCCGGGCCGCACGCGGTCGGGGCGGGCACGGTGATCGCAGCCTTGCTTCTCGTCGCCTCCACGCCACGTCTCGCAGCGGTTCTCGGCCGCCTGCCCGTACCTCCGGTACCCGTACCCGGAACGTCACTCGACCCGGTATCGCCCGATCCGGAGGCAGCCGCTCCGCTCCCGTCGTTCGGGGAACTCGAGGCACGGATCGGACGCGCCCGCGCGCATCTGACGGGGCTGATCTACGCCGCGGCCGCCCTGGCTGTCGGCGGCGCGTGGTGCGCGGCCTATCCGGTGGCCGGGGCGGTGTCGTGGCCGGGGGTCGGTCTGGCCGTCACCACCGCGGTCGTGCTGATGTTCCGGGGCCGCTCCTACACGTCCGCGACCGAAGCGGTGCCGCTGGTGCTGGGCGGCGCGACCATCCTGATCGGGCTGATCACCGGAGCGGCGGTACTCGCCCCCGTTTCGCCGTGGTTCGTCTCCGCCGCTGCCCTGGCAATGTTCGCCGGCGCGATCGTGTTCGGTGTGGTGGCGCCCCGCCGTCAGTTCACGCCGGTGCAGCGCCGGATCGCGGAACTGACCGAATACACCGTGATCGCGCTCATCGTTCCGCTCGCGTGCTGGGTCGCGGGCTTGTACTCCGCGGTGCGGGGGCTGTGAAGGGATGCGACGGCCTGCGGCGTCCGCCTGCGTTGTCGTCATCGCGGCTGTGATCGCAGGCGGCGGCAGTCCGGCCGCGGCGAGACCACCCGTTCCGGACCCCGCCCTTCTGCCGTCCGGTGGCACTCCGGCGCCGCCGGACGCCACGGAACAACGCATCGTGTGCTCCGAACCGGAGGAGGCACCGGACGGGCCCCAGATGCCCGTTGCCCAGCGGATTCTCGATTTCGAGTCCGTCTGGCCGCTCACCCGGGGCGCGGGGCAAATCGTCGCGGTCATCGACACCGGGGTGCAACCCCATCCCCGGCTACCCGCACTGCAACCGGGTGGCGATTACGTGTCGACAGGGGACGGCACGGACGACTGCGACGCACACGGCACACTCGTCGCAGGTCTCATCGCGGCTGCCCAGGTTCCCGGATCCGGGTTCGCCGGTGGTGCGCCCGATGTCCAGCTGATCACGATTCGCCAGTCGAGCGGACGGTACTCGGATCGGGCACGCGCAGACGACGACACCGCCCGCAATGCCACCGGTTACGGCGACGTGCGCACACTCGCCCTCGCGCTCCGTCGAGCGGTGGATCTGGGTGCGACCGTCGTGAACATCTCGGAGGTGGCATGCCGGACCACTGCCGAAGGGCTGTTCGACGGCCCCTTGGGCGCGGCGGTGCAGTACGCCACCGATGTCGAAGACGTCGTCGTGGTCGTGGCGGCCGGGAACACCGATACCTGCCGCCCCGGCAATCCTGGATCGCTCGATCCTGCTGCGCCCGAAGCAGATCCGTGGAATTCTGTGACGACTCTGGCGTCGCCGGCCTGGTACGACGACTACGTGCTCGCCGTCGGCGCTGTCGAACCGGACGGCACCCCGTCCGAATACAGCCTGCCCGGCCCGTGGGTGGATGTCGCGGCACCGGGCAGCGGACTGGTCTCCTTGAATCCCGGCACGGCGGGTCTCGTGGACCAGGTCTGGGGATCGAACGGGCCGCAATCGATTTCCGGCACCAGTTTCGCAGCGCCACTGGTCGCGGCGACTGCGGCTCTCGTGCGTGCCCGGCACCCGCACCTGACCGCACGTGAGGTGATGGCCCGGATCGAGGCGACCGCGCACGCCCCTGCCGAAGGTTGGAATCCGCGGGTCGGCCACGGGATCGTGGATCCGTACGCAGCCGTCACCGCGCCACTGACGGCGAGCCGTTCACTTCCGGCAGAGGCGCGTCCACCCGAACCGCGCCCGCTCGCTGCGCCCGCAGACACTCCCCCGCCGGACAACCGGTCGCGCACCATCGCGCTGATCGCTGCGGCCGCTGTGTGTATCGCGCTGGTGCCCGTCGTGTTGCTGTCGATCCCGCGGCGCCGTCTCGGCGAGCGGTCCTGAGCTGTCAGCCTCCCGCGCGTACGGGTGCGGGGCTCGGGTCCGGTGCAACACCGTCGTGTGCGAGCAGGGCCTCTGTCCTGCCGAGAGCGGGACCCGGTGCGAGGAGTTCCACCATCGGCCACGGGGCGCGGACCGGGTCCGACAGACCCAGGGCTGCCGCGGAGTCACCGTCCACGATGCCGTACCGGACACCGGTGTCCGCGACATAGAACAACGGGCCGGCGCGATCGCTACCGGGTGTCACGGCCGTCGTGCCGAGGTACACGCCCCGCCCCGGCGGAACGTACACGGCGTCGGCATTCGGGCCGGCGCCGTCCGCTTGCGCCGGTACCACCGGGACGGCGTCCTCGGCGAGGGGGAGCCCGGTGCCGGCCGACAACCCCAGCGTGGAGCGGTTCCGGTCGTCCCCGGGTCCCGTCGGGTCCCAGGTCAGACACGCCACGGGAGCGTCAGCCGGCTCCACGATGTCGGGAATCACGGCGGGGAAGGTCGCCACCGCAAGCTCCCGCACGGCGGGCGCATCCTTGAGGACATCCGGCGGTACGACCGGGATCTCCGCCGCCCCCTGGGAATCCGACGCGTGCAGGATCTGCGCGGTCGCGCGCGACACCTCTTGAACGCCGTCACGCAGCACGACATGGAAACTCTGCCCATCGGGTTCGGTCAGCGCCACCACAGATCCGACGGGCAACCCGCGAACGTGCACGCTCGGAGCACCGCCCGCACCGGGAATCACCGGAGCGGCGAGAGCAGGCACTTCGGGAATCGCGCCCAGGAGGCCGGGACTCACCGGACGAGCCCGCGTCACATCGAGACCGAGCACGCGCGTCAACGCACGGTCGTCCGGATCGATCTCGGCTCGAACCCCGTTGTACACCAAGTAGAAACGATCGTCGGACGAGACCAGAAACGCCTCGTCGTCGCGCAGGGGCGTATTTCTGCCACTCTCCGGCTCGCCGACGACGACGGCGGTCGTCACGGCGAGCATTCCGTGAGGTTCGACGGTGTCGCACACGGTCCACGGCCGATCGTCCGCACCGTGTGCCAGCGACGACGGCGCCCCCGGGATCCCCACAAGAGGGCCACGGGGGCGATCCGCCAGCTGGTCGTCGGCCACAACGACCGGTTCGACAGGCGAGCCGAGCACGAGGCGTGCGGACGCGAGGTTGAGGGCGGGGTGGAAGGTCCCGTCGATGGCGACATACAGCGCGCCGGACTCGCGTCCGACGACGACGGTGGCATCCCCGATCCGGTCCTGAGGCCGGAACAGCGCCAGCGCGGCGCAGCCGGCGAGTCCGAGGCAGGCCACGACCGTTCCCACGGCGAGCGCGCGGGACTGGGAACGAAGCGGGTCGTGGATCATCCGCACATCGCGTCGCACCAATGCGTGTCCCATGCGCCGCATGAGAAATCTGTATCCGCTGACCTGCCATCGCGTGGTCGGCTGTGCTGCCATGCATCTCCCCCTGTGCGGCACGCTCTCTGCCGCAACACAGTACAGTTCCGCCGGGAAGTCCGGTGGAGCGCAGGGGGCGCGGCCGGGCGGGATCGGGGGGAGACATGGCTGGGGCTTCGGCGGCGGCGGGACGGACGAAATCCGTTGCCGTCACTCGTCTGGTGATCGCACAGATCTCTGCGGTGGCGGTGTGGGCCGCAGTGCACGGTGCCACCGGGCGGATGTGGCCGGCGGTAGCGGCGGGCGCGCTCGTCGCGGCGGCCCTGATCATCCCCGTTCGCGGAGTCGATGCGATCACGTTCGCCTCCACACTGGTGCGCTACCGGTTCGGACGACGCGGACACGAAGCGGTCCTGCGCGACTTCCCGCAGCCGGCCGCGCGCCCGATCGGTCTGAGCTGGGACGCTCCATACGTGACGGCGGTCGTCGAAGTCGTGTCGCGGCCCGGGCAGGTCATGCGACTGGGGCGCGACAGCGTCGAGGCCGAGGTCACGCTGCCGCTCGACGCGATCGCATCGTGCCTGCGCCGGCACGACGTCACCCTCGACGGGATCGATGTGGTGACGCACGGATGGCGGGTACGCGATTCGAGCCCGGCAGGGCAGGTCTACGCACACCTGCTGGGTCCGCTGCCCGCTGCAGCCGAGCGAACGGTCTGGCTCGCTCTCCGTCTCGACGTGTCGACCTGTGGTGAGGCGATCGCCCGGCGCGGCGGCGGAGCGGAAGGGGCGGCACGTGCCGTCGCGGCGGCGGCGCGGCGCGTCGTGCGAGTGCTCGACGAAGGTGGTTGTGCGGGAATCATTCTCAGCGCCTCCGACATCGAGAACGCCTCGCGTCGCGTCGCGCACGGTGTCGCGCCGGCCGAATTCGCGCGGCACCCGCATCACGTCCCCCTCCCGATGGGCTTCAACAGCGGCGGCTACTTCGACCCCCGCCGATTCGGTCGGCGAGCAGCGACCAGCGTGTGGACCTATCCCGCCCTCTCCTCGACACTCGTGGTCCGGCTGCGGCCGGGAGATCATGGCGCCGTCCGGGTCGCGGGATCGGCTCGATTCACCACGAGATCGCCTGTCGTTCCCGCGCTGCCCGGACTCCGCTGCCCGTACGGGCTCGACCGGGAGTCGTTGACCGCCGCCTTGCCGGTGGCCGCTCCGCGGCTCGAGCACGTGGCGCCGTTGCGTGATGTGAGTGCCGGCGAACTGGATGGGCTCGCACTGCCACCGGGCGGTTGCGGTCAGCTCATCGGTTCGGACGATGCCGGGCGTGCGGTCACCGTGCGACTCTTCGGCCCCGGGATCCGCTCTGTGCATGTCGCGGGTGAGTTGTACCTGGCACAGCAGGTCGTGTTCAGAGCGGTGGCCGTGGGAGCGCGGGTTCTCCTGTACACCGACCGGGTCGGTGCGTGGCGACCGCTGCTCGACGGTGCTGCCGGACCGGATCGGCTTCGCGTGGCAGGTGAGTACGCCGACGACCGGAAGTTCGACACCGTGGTCTACGACGGCGTGCGGCCCACGACGGTTCCGCCCCAGGTCAGCGCGATTCACGTGCAGATGCACCCGGACAGCCTGCCCGGAGAACGCCCCACGGTCTTGCTTCACCAACCGGGCGCATCGGGAGACCGGATCCTGCTCACGACAGCCGGCACCCGCGTGCGCCTCACGCTCGTGACCATTGCCGCCGAGACCACCCACATCGGACGGCCGCGGAGTCCCGAACCTGTTCCGGTGTCCTGACTGCCCCGCTCAGCCGGGATATTCCGTGCGAGCCTGCCCCGCCCGCACAGTCCGCGCCCACCAATCGATCTGGTCGAGCATGCGCTCCGCCGCGTCGATCGCCGCCCCGTCGGTGGTGGTGCCGTCCTGCGCGAACGCGTGCTTGACGCGGTGGAAGCTCACCGATTCGCGAACCGGCACCATGTGCACCTCGACGACGACCTGCCGGAGTTGCTCGACGGCGCGCAGACCGCCGGACAGCCCGCCGTAGGAGACGAATCCGATCGGTTTGGTGCGCCATTCGTGTTTCACGGTGTCGATCGCGGTCTTGAGGGCAGCGGGATATCCGTGGTTGTACTCCGAGGTGACCACGACGAACGCCTCGGCCGCGCCCACCCGGCGGGTGAACGCGTCGGCTTCGGGTCCTCCCGAGAGATCCTGCGGTAAGGGAGTGTCCGCGAGGTCGATGATTCCCACATCGAATTCTGCTCGGCGCCGAGCGGTCTCGGCGAACCAGTGGGCGACCACCGGTGCGACGCGTCCGGCGCGCACGCTGGCCACGACGATCTCGAGGCGGACCGGCCCGGTCCCGATCTGTGGGTCCATGCCTGCGATCCTAGGCGCGGTCAGGTTGTGAGACCGTGCGTCAGGAGCGCCGCCAGTTCGCGGTAGGCCTGGGCGTCGGCCAGTCCCGTCGCCTCGGCGACCTGCCGTTGCTGGATTCGCACCATCACGGACGCGACGACGTCGGCGACGAAAGCCGCGTGCACGTCGCGGAGATCGCCCGCGTCGACACCCTCGGAGATCAGCGTGCGCACCCGATCTGCCGCCATCCGGGTGTTGCGCTCGTACACCTCGCGCGCGACGGGAGTTCGGGCGATGTCCTCCATGAAGCGCGCGGATGCCGGTTCGAGTTGCCGTCCGACGGCCTCGAGGTAGGTGCGGATCCGCGCTTCCGCTCCTGTACTGCGTGCGAGTTCTGCTTCGACGCGCTCGGTGGCACCCCGGAAGAAGTGCACCGTGACGGCGTAGACGAGCCGGTCCTTGTTCTCCGCGAGCGCGTAGAGCGTGGACTTCGAGCAGTGGAGGCGGGCGGCTATGTCGTCGAGGGTGAGGTGCGCGAAGCCCTCGGCCAGAAACATCGCGACGAGCTGGTCGAACAGTTGGGCCCGGCGCGCTGTCGTCCGGCGCGTCTCCGCTCTTGTCATACTTAGGACAGTACTGCAGTATCGTTCTCAGTACTGTTTTCTGAGGGAGGAATCCTGTGGCTGTCGAGCGTCTTCTCCCCACCCAAGAGGCCTACGACCTGATCGAGCTGACCCGCGATGTCGCCGACAAGGTCCTGGCCCCGCGCGTCGACGAGCACGAGCGCGCCGAGACGTTCCCGGAGGGTGTGTTCCCGGCGCTCGGTGCGGCCGGCCTGCTGAGCCTGCCGTACCCCGAGGAGTTCGGCGGCGGTGACCAGCCCTACGAGGTCTACCTCCAGGTCCTCGAAGAACTCGGAGCCCGGTGGGCTGCGGTCGCGGTCGCGGTGAGTGTGCACGGCCTCTCCTGTTTCGCCCTGGCCACCCACGGCACCGACGAACAGAAGAACGCGTGGCTTCCGGACATGCTCGGCGGCAACACCATCGGCGCGTACAGCCTGTCCGAGCCGCAGGCCGGATCGGATGCCGCCGCCCTCGCGTGCCGGGCGACCGCGGTCGACGGTGGATACCGCATCACCGGATCGAAGGCGTGGATCACCAACGGTGGCAAGGCCGATTTCTACACTCTGTTCGCGCGTACCGCGGACACCGGTTCGAAGGGCATCTCGTGCTTCCTCGTGCCCGACGGAACCGAGGGCCTGAGCTTCGGCAAACCCGAGGAGAAGATGGGCCTGCACGCGATTCCCACCACCGCAGCACATTACGACGACGCATTCGTTCCGGCCGACCGCCGCATCGGCGGCGAAGGCCAAGGGTTGCCCATCGCGTTCAGCGCGCTGGATTCGGGCCGCCTCGGCATCGCCGCCGTGGCCACCGGTATCGCACAGGCAGCGCTCGACGAGGCCACCGCCTACGCCAAGGAACGCAAGGCGTTCGGCAAGCGCATCATCGACCACCAGGGTCTCGGATTCGTCCTCGCCGACATGGCTGCGGCAGTAGACTCCGCCCGCGCCACCTACCTCGACGCCGCGCGCCGCAAGGACGCGGGTCTCCCCTACTCGCGCCAGGCCTCGGTTGCGAAACTCGTCGCGACGGACGCCGCCATGAAGGTCACCACCGATGCCGTGCAGGTACTCGGCGGCTACGGCTACACGCGCGATTTCCCCGTCGAACGGTTCATGCGCGACGCCAAGATCACGCAGATCTTCGAGGGCACCAATCAGATTCAGCGTCTGGTGATCGCACGGTCCCTCGCCGGCTGAGCCGACCGGCAGTCCCCGACACCGGGCGAGTCTCCGTCTAGTCGTGCGCGCCGATCAGCGCGCGGAGCGCGGCGATCTCCGCGTCGAGCGCGGCGCGACCGGACGGGGTGATCGTGACCCAGGTACGTGTGCGTCCTTTGCCTTCTTCACGCGTGCTCTCGAGCAGTCCCGCGTCGACGAGCACTTTGAGATGACGGTTCAGATTTCCGTCCGTCAGGCGCAGCGTTTCTCGGAGCACCCCGAATTGCATCGACGCACCGTCTCGGAGAAGCGAGAGAATTCCGAGGCGGGTGCGTTGGTGGACGACGTCGTCGAGGCCGAGCGTCGGATGCTCGTCCGGAGAAGACGTGTCAGGCATGTGCACGTCCCGGATCCGCCTGCGCGAGTTCGACCATGGCCGCCGCGACCGCTCCCGTTCCGACGACGAGCGTCATGATCACCCCTACGTTCCCCCAGCCACCGAGCGCGACGACCACGATCGCCACCGCGGTCGCTGCGGCGAAGAAACCGGTCGGCGCCGATCGCCACATCAGAGCGAATATCCCGAAACCGCAGGCGATCACGAGCCAGGGCAGGAAGTCTGCGCTGTCCCCGGCGAACCACAGCAGGAAGCCGGCGACGACGAGGAGCATCACGACGCCGGTTGCGAACACGATCGTGCCGCGCATCATCGGTAACTGCACGCGACGGGTGGCGAAGTACCACCCCGTGACCACCGCGGAAAGCGGAGCCACGACAGCCCAGTAACCCGTCGCGTTGCCGCCGAGCAGAAGCGCGGCCGGTAGTGCCGCAAACACCGCGACGGACACGACGAGAAGTGGGAACCACGCGGGCGACGACAGCCTTCTCCCCTGCCGCGACCACTGGTCGATGTCGGTGATGAGATCCCGCGCCTGGTCGGCGTCGCGTTCACTGTGCGAGGGAGGGTTCATGCCGTTCACTTTGCAACGCAAAGTGAGCAGTGTCAATGGGTCGGCGCCGACAATCCGGTAACGCTGCAGCAGAAGACGGCAGGACTCCCGCTGCGCCGGCCGGCGCGACAGGACATGGGACGGGACGAGACCGTCAGCAGCAACCCGGCACGATGGGCCCGCGGACTTCGCGGGTCGCGACATTGCGTGCGGCGAGTTCGTCGTCCGCCGGATAATCGACGCGCACGAGCGAGAGTCCGTGCGCGGGCGCGACGGCGACCGAGGCGGCGCGTTCGCGTTCGTCGAGCAACCGGGTCATCCACTCGACGCTGCGCCGGCCTTCACCGACCGCGAGGGCAGCGCCGACGAGGCTGCGCACCATCGACCAGCAGAACGCATCGGCGCTGACATAAGCGGTGAGGATGTCACCGTCACGCACCCAGTCGTAGCGCTGGAGTTCACGGACAGTCGTGGCGCCCTCGCGGCGTTTGCAGAACGCGGCGAAATCGTGCAGGCCGAGAAGCGAGTGGGAGGCGCGCTGCATCACGTCCAGGTCGACGGTTTTCGGCCACGCCACGGTGTCGCGGGCACGCAACGGTTCCGCGCCGTACGGGGCTGTCGTCAACCGGTACTCGTAGTGGCGCCGGATCGCCGAGAACCGCGCGTCGAAATGCTCCGACGCGAGGGAGATTCCCGTCACCCGGATGTCGCGGGGAAGAAACCGGGCCAGTCGCCGGATCCACCGCGACGGGTCGTCGGGCAGCGCCGCGGTGGGCACGTCGACGTGCGCGACCTGGCCGGACGCGTGGACACCCGCGTCGGTGCGGCCGGCGACGGTGAGAAGCACCGGGGTGCGGACGATCGCCCCGAGTTTCTCCTCGATTTCGCCGCACACGGTGCGGCGGCCGGGCTGTCGCGCCCAACCGGAGAAATCGGTTCCGTCATAAGCGATGTCGAGCCGGAGCCGGGTGAGTTCGGGCCCGCCCACGACTGCAGAGTTTTCGGAAGCAACGAGCCCGCCGCCCTCGGAAGGGTCGGCGGGCTCGGGTGCTTCAGCAGATGCCGAAACCAAGGGAACTAGTCCTTCTTGGCCTCGTCGGCATCGGCGGCCGTGGCGGTGTCGTCCTCGATCGCGTCGATGACGGCATCCGCGTTCTCGACCTCGGCGTCGGTGGCGTCGGCCTCGACGGCCTCCACCACGTTCTCCTCGGCAGCCGGAGCAGACTGCGAAGCGGCGACGCGACGAGCGCGATCCGCCTCGTTGCTGACCGTCTTCTCACGGACGAGCTCGATGATCGCCATCGGGGCATTGTCGCCCTTGCGCGGCATCGTCTTGATGATGCGGGTGTAGCCACCGTTGCGGTCCTCGAAGGAGGGACCGATCTCCGCGAACAGCGTGTGGACGACGTCCTTGTTGCGGAGGACCTTCAGCACCTCACGACGCGAAGCCAACGTGTTGGCCTTTGCGTGCGTGACGAGCTTCTCGGCGTACGGGCGCAGGGCCTTGGCCTTGGACTCGGTGGTGGTGATGCGGCCGTGCTCGAAGAGCGCGGTGGCCAGGTTGGCGAAGATCGCCTTCTGGTGCGAGGCCGACCCGCCGAAGCGGGCGCCCTTCTTGGGCTTGGGCATTATTTTCTCCTAGTAACGGACCGTGAGCTGCTACAGCTGCTCGGTCTCGGCGTAGTCCTCGTTGCCGTCGGTCTCACTGAAGGAGCCGGCCTCGGTGTCGCTCCAGGTACCGGTCGCGGCGTCGTAGCCGGCGACGGTGCTGGGGTCGAACGATGCGGGGCTGTCCTTGAGCGACAAGCCGAGCGAGTGCAGCTTGACCTTGACCTCATCGATGGACTTCTGACCGAAGTTGCGGATGTCGAGCAGATCGGATTCCGTGCGTGCCACGAGCTCGCCGACGGTGTGAACGCCTTCGCGCTTGAGGCAGTTGTAGGACCGGACCGTGAGGTCGAGGTCCTCGATCGGAAGTCCGAAGGAGGCGATGTGGTCGGCCTCGGCGGGCGAGGGACCGATCTCGATACCTTCTGCTTCGACATTCAGCTCACGAGCCAGACCGAAGAGCTCCACGAGGGTCTTGCCCGCCGAAGCGAGCGCGTCCCGCGCCGTGATGGAGTTCTTGGTCTCCACGTCGAGAATCAGCCGATCGAAGTCGGTGCGCTGCTCGACGCGGGTCGCTTCCACCTTGTACGTCACCTTGAGCACCGGCGAGTAGATCGAGTCGACCGGGATACGGCCGATCTCGGCGCCGGACGCCTTGTTCTGGACGGCGGGGACGTAGCCGCGACCGCGCTCGACGACGAGCTCGATCTCCAGCTTTCCCTTGTCGTTCAGGGTGGCGATGTGCAGGTCCGGGTTATGGATGGTGACACCGGCCGGGGGGACGATGTCGCCGGCCGTAACGGTGCCGGGACCCTGCTTGCGGACGTACATGGTGACCGGCTCGTCCTCTTCCGAGCCGACCACGAGGCCCTTGAGGTTCAGGATGATGTCGGTGACATCCTCCTTCACCCCCGGAACCGTGGTGAACTCGTGGAGCACGCCGTCGATGCGAATGCTGGTGACGGCTGCGCCCGGGATCGAGGAGAGCAGGGTGCGACGAAGCGAGTTGCCGAGTGTGTACCCGAAGCCAGGCTCGAGGGGTTCGATGACGAACTTCGAACGGTTGTCAGCGATGACCTCTTCGGTCAGGGTGGGTCGCTGCGAAATGAGCATCTGTTGCCTCCTTGTGGGCGTCCGCTATTTGACGCCCTGGTGGATGGGTGTGTGTTTCTCCGGCCCGAAGGACCGGAGAAACACACGGCACGAAGTGCCTTACTTCGAGTAGTACTCGACGATGAGCTGTTCCTGCAGCGGGACGTCGATCTGTGCGCGCTCGGGCAGCTGGTGAACCAGCACCCGCAGACGCGAACCGACGACCTGCAGCCAACCCGGGATCGGGCGATCGCCCTGGGTCTCACGGGCCACCTGGAAGGGCAGCGTGCTCAGCGACTTCTCGCGGACATCGATGATGTCGTACTGCGAGACGCGGTAGCTGGGAACGTCGACCTTCTTGCCGTTGACCAGGAAGTGGCCGTGGCTGACGAGCTGACGAGCCTGACGACGCGTGCGGGCGAGGCCGGCACGGTAGACGACGTTGTCCAGACGCGACTCGAGGATGGTCAGCAGCACCTCACCGGTCTTACCGGGACGGCTGGCGGCTTCCTCGTAGTAACGACGGAACTGCTTCTCCATGATTCCGTAGGAGAAGCGAGCCTTCTGCTTCTCCTGCAGCTGGAGCAGGTACTCGCTCTCCTTGATCCGCGCGCGGCCGTGCTGGCCGGGCGGGTAGGGGCGGCGCTCGAAGGCCTGATCGCCTCCGACCAGGTCGACGCGGAGACGACGCGACTTACGTGTAACGGGACCGGTATAACGTGCCATGACTTAGAACCTTTTCCTTTCCCGTATTAGACGCGACGCCGCTTGGGCGGACGGCAACCATTGTGCGGCTGGGGCGTGACGTCGGAGATGGTGCCGACCTCGAGGCCTGCGGCCTGGAGGGAGCGGATCGCGGTTTCGCGGCCCGAACCGGGGCCCTTCACGAAAACGTCGACCTTCTTGACACCGTGCTCCTGCGCCTTGCGGGCAGCGCTCTCGGCGGCGAGCTGGGCGGCGAACGGGGTCGACTTGCGCGAACCCTTGAAGCCGACGTGGCCCGACGACGCCCAGGAGATCACGTTGCCCTGGGGATCGGTGATGGACACGATGGTGTTGTTGAAGGTGCTCTTGATGTGAGCGGCGCCGTGCGGAACATTCTTCTTGTCCCTGCGCCGTGCCTTCTGGGTCTTCTTCGGACCGGCGGTGCGTGACTTGGGAGGCATTACTTCTTCTTTCCTGCGACGGTGCGCTTCGGACCCTTGCGGGTACGGGCGTTGGTCTTGGTGCGCTGTCCACGCACGGGCAGACCACGACGATGCCGCAGGCCCTGGTAGCAGCCGATCTCGATCTTGCGGCGGATATCCGCCTGGACCTCGCGGCGGAGGTCACCCTCGACCTTGTAGCTTTCCTCGATGTGCTCGCGGAGCTTGGCGAGATCCTCGTCGGACAGATCCTTGCTGCGCAGATCCGGGTTCACGCCGGTTGCCGCAAGGATTTCCTGGGAGCGCGTACGGCCGATGCCGTAGATGTATGTGAGTGCGATCTCCATCCGCTTTTCACGGGGTAGATCGACACCTGCGAGACGTGCCATGTGGCATTCCTATTCGGTGTGCGGAGGTCTGCTCCCAGCCCGTCCCCTGCGTCGAAAAACTGTGTAAGTCGATAAACACAGTGGGGCCCCGGCCTCCGAACCGGGGGTTGATCGCACAGCTCCTCGACTGATCGAGGATCGTAACCGTGCGACTGGTGCTGGAAGGTCTTCTTTGCTTGTTGCCAAGCAGATCTTCGAGACGAAGGTCCGATCTAGCCCTGACGCTGCTTGTGACGCAGGTTCTCGCAGATCACCATGACCCGTCCGTTACGACGGATCACCTTGCACTTCTCGCAGATCTTCTTGACGCTAGGCTGAACCTTCACGTGCGTCCGATCTCCTGTATGTGCGCCCCCGGACACGGCTGACCGCGACCGAAGACAGGGTTCCCCCCGACCGTATAGCCGGGGAAGCTTCTACTTGTACCGGTAGACGATGCGTCCACGCGTCAAGTCGTAGGGCGAAAGCTCCACGACCACGCGGTCCTCGGGAAGGATACGAATGTAGTGCTGGCGCATCTTGCCGCTGATATGGGCCAGAACTTTATGACCGTTCTCCAGCTCGATGCGGAACATCGCATTGGGCAGTGGTTCGACAACCCGGCCCTCGACCTCGATTGCCCCGTCTTTCTTAGCCATATCCTCCGCGATCCGTCGTTCGATGTGTGGTTGCATCGGCATCCGATACCGTGACGCTCGGCCTCCGGAAGTCGCGCGAATCGAGATTCGACACGTACCGACCCGGAGCGCAGCGCGCACCACCGGTCAATGCTACGGGAGTTTTCCCACCAGGCCAAATGGAGACGGACGAGGAGGACACGAGTTGCGGGCGCTGATTCAGCGGGTGACGACCGCGTCGGTTGCGGTGGAGGGCGACGAGGTTGCCCGGATCACTCCCCCACCCGGCGGGCACGGTCTGCTCGTGCTCGTGGGGGTGACCCACGACGACGACGCGGCGACAGCGGCGACACTCGCCCGCAAGGTGTGGACGATGCGCATCCTCGACGACGAGAGATCTGCGTCCGATGTGGGTGCTCCGGTGCTGGTCGTCAGCCAGTTCACGCTGATGGCCGACACCCGGAAGAGCCGGCGGCCGTCCTGGTCGGCGGCGGCGCCGCGCAGTGTGGCGGAACCTCTCGTCGAGGAGTTCACGTCCGCGTTGCGTGCGCTCGGCGCACACGTCGAAACGGGAGTGTTCGGCGCACACATGGAGGTGAGCCTCGTCAACGACGGGCCGGTGACCCTGATCGTCGAGGTGTGACGAACGCCGCTACTCGGGGCGCAGCGTGAGGATGCGCGGGCCCGACTCGGTGACCGCGACGGTGTGCTCCCAATGCGCGGCGCGGCTGCCGTCCGACGTGACCACGGTCCAGTCGTCCTCGAGCACCTCGGTCTCGTACGTGCCGAGAGTGAGCATGGGCTCGATCGCGAGCACCGATCCGACCACCAGTTGCGGTCCCTTGCCGGGCGCGCCTTCGTTCGCCAGGAAGGGCTCCATGTGCATTTCGCGGCCGATGCCGTGGCCGCCGTAGCCGTCCACGATCCCGAAGGAACGGCCGAACAGCTTCTCGGCGGCGTGCGTGCCGTTCTCGATCGCGTGCGAGACGTCGGTGAGACGGTTGCCCGGAAGCATCGCCGCAATGCCGGCCTCCATCGACAGCCGCGTCGCCTCACTCAGCTCGGCGTCGTCCTGTGCGAGTTCACCGACCCCGAATGTCCATGCCGAGTCGCCGTGCCAGCCGTCGAGGATCGCGCCGCAGTCGATGGAGACCAGATCGCCTTCGGCGAGGATGTCGTCCGCCGACGGGATGCCGTGGACCACGCGGTCGTTGACCGACGAGCAGATCGAACCGGTGAAACCGTGGTATCCCAGGAAGGACGGAACGGCGCCCGCATCACGGATCACCGCTTCCGCCACCCGGTCGAGTTCCAGGGTGCTCACGCCCGGCTTCGCCGCATCCCTCACCGCAACGAGTGCGGCACCGACGATCGCGCCGGCGGCCGCCATCGCGTCGAGTTCACCGGCCGTACGGAACGGAACCACCTTGCGCTTGCGCCCGAAACCCATGTCGAAACTTCCTACGTGTTACTTGCCGAGCGCTGCGAGCGCCCGGGCGTTGATCTCCTCGACCTCACCGATGGCGTCGACCGTGATGATCGCGTCGCGGTAGTAGTCGAGCAGCGGAGCTGTCTCCTCGCGGTAGACCCGGAGGCGATTACGGATGACGTCCTCGGTGTCGTCGGCGCGGCCGCGAGCGAGCATGCGCCCGACGACGACGTCCTCGTCGATGACGAAGGACAGCACGCCGTCGAGGGCCACCCCGAGGTCCTGCAGGATGTTCTCGAGTTCCTTGGCCTGCTCGACGCTGCGCGGGAAGCCGTCGAGAAGGAAGCCGTGTGCCGCGTCGGGCTCGCCGAGACGGTCACGCACCATGTTGTTCGTGATCTCCGCGGGTACGAGGTCTCCTGCGTCGATGTACTTCTTGGCCTCGACGCCGAGCGGCGTTCCCTGCCCGATGTTGGCGCGGAACAGATCGCCGGTCGAGATCGCGGGGACACCGAGCTTGTCGGACAGGATCGCGGCCTGCGTGCCCTTTCCGGCACCGGGAGGACCGAGGAGTACAAGTCTCACTTGAGGAACCCTTCGTAGTTACGCTGCATCAATTGACTTTCGATCTGCTTGACGGTGTCCAGCGCGACACTGACAAGAATGAGCACCGCGGCCCCACCGAAAATGCTCGAGGCGGTCTGGCCCCCGGACAAGAAGAAGTTCGGCAGGGTTGCGATGAGACCGAGGTAGATCGAGCCCGGGACCGTGATGCGGTTGAGCACGAAGCTGAGGTACTCGGCGGTGGGCCGGCCCGGACGGATGCCCGGAATGAAGCCGCCGTACTTCTTCATCTCGTCGGCGCGTTCCTCCGGGTTGAAGGTGATCGCGACGTAGAAGAACACGAAGAAGACGATCAACGCGAAGTAGATCGAGATGTAGACGGGGTTGCTCGGATCGATCAGGTACGTGTTGACGATGCGCTGCCACCAGTTCGGCTCGACCGCCGATGTCGCGCCGGTGAGCTGCCCGATGAGGTTCGGCAGGTACAGCAGCGACGACGCGAAGATGACCGGGATGATGCCGGCCTGGTTGACCTTGAGCGGCAGGTACGTCGACGAACCGCCGTACATGCGCCGGCCCACCATGCGCTTGGCGTACTGGACCGGGATACGGCGCTGGCCCTGCTCGACGAACACGACGCCGGTGATGATGACCAGGGCCACCACACAGACGATCGCGAAGACGAGGCCGCCGCGCGACTCGAGGATGGTGCGACCCTCGGTCGGGAGCGCCGCAGCGATACCCGAGAAGATCAGCAGCGACATACCGTTGCCGACACCGCGCTCGGTGATGAGTTCGCCGAACCACATGACGACGGCGGCACCGGCGGTCATGACCAGGACGATGATGACCATCGCGAAGATGCTGTCATCGGCGAGGATCGGCTCGGAACAGCCCTGAAGCAGCTGCCCACGGGCCGCGAGGGCCACGATGCCGGTGGCTTGGAGAACAGCGAGTGCGACGGCCAGATAACGCGTGTACTGCGTCATCTTGGCCTGGCCGGACTGGCCTTCCTTGCGCAACTCCTCGAAGCGAGGGATGACGACGGTGAGCAACTGGACGATGATGCTCGCGGTAATGAACGGCATGATGCCGATCGCGAACACCGACAGCTGCAGCAGCGCACCACCGGAGAAGAGATTGATCAACGAGTAGATGCCGGCTTGATCACCACCGGCAAGCTGATCGACACAGGCCTGGACGTTGCCGTAGTCGACGCCCGGGGACGGCACGGTCGCACCGAGGCGATACAGGGCCACGAGACCGAGGGCGATGAGAATCTTCCGCCTCAGGTCCGGTGTCCTGAGGGCCGAAACGAAGGCGGAAAGCAAAGATCCTCCTGGCAGGCCGATCGGGGACGGCGGGTCGACTTCGGACCCGTCGGAAAAGTAGACAACTCTAAAACTCTAACAGTGTGCCCTCAGCGGGCGAGTACGCCGGTAGCGTACTTCAACTCGGTGAAAGCACGAACGGCCGCGATGCAGGGTTCTGCAACGCGGCCGTTCGCGAGCCTTGGCTCACATGATCGAACAGGTCAGACCAGTTCGGTCGTGGTGCCGCCGGCAGCGGCGATCTTTTCCTTGGCGGAGCCCGAGAACTTGTTGGCGGTGACCTGCACGGCCACCGACAGCTCGCCCTCGCCGAGCACCTTCACGAGCTGGTTCTTGCGGACCAGTCCGTTCGAGACGAGCTCGTCGATGCCGATCTGGCCGCCCTCGGGGAACACCCGTGCGATGTCGCCGACATTGACGATCTGGTACTCGGTGCGGAATGCGTTCTTGAAGCCCTTGAGCTTCGGGAGACGCATGTGAATCGGCATCTGGCCACCTTCGAAGGCTGCCGACACGTTCTTACGTGCCTTCGTACCCTTCGTACCGCGACCAGCGGTCTTGCCCTTGGAACCCTCGCCACGTCCGACGCGGGTCTTTTCGGTCTTCGCGCCCGGAGCCGGGCGCAGGTGATGCAGCTTGATGGTCATTTTCAGACCTCCTCAACGGTCACGAGGTGACGCACCACGTTGATCAAGCCACGGTTCTGCGCATTGTCCTCGCGGACGACGGACTGACGGATCTTCCGCAGACCGAGGGTGCGCAGGCTGTCCCGCTGATTCGACTTGGCGCCGATGGTGCTCTTGATCTGGGTGATCTTCAGCTCTGCCATTACTTCACGCTCCCAGCAGCCTGTGCACGGGCGCGAAGCATGCCGGCGGGGGCAACTTCCTCGAGGGAGAGACCACGGCGAGCCGCAACCTCTTCCGGACGCTGCAGGCTCTTGAGAGCCGCAACCGTCGCGTGCACCACATTGATGGCGTTGTCGGAGCCCAGGGACTTCGACAGGATGTCGGAGATGCCCGCGCACTCCAGCACGGCACGCACCGCGCCACCGGCGATAACACCGGTACCCGGCGAAGCCGGACGCAGCATGACGATGCCTGCTGCGGCCTCACCCTGAACCGGGTGAGTGATGGTGGTGGCGATCATCGGCACGCGGAAGAAGCCCTTGCGAGCCTCTTCGACGCCCTTCTGGATGGCCGCGGGAACTTCCTTGGCCTTGCCGTAGCCGACGCCGACCAAGCCGTTACCGTCGCCCACGATCACCAGAGCGGTGAAGCTGAAGCGACGGCCGCCCTTGACGACCTTCGACACACGGTTGATCGAGACGACACGCTCGATGTAGTTCGACTTCTCGGCAGCGTTGCCGCCACGCGAGTCGCGGTCACGGCGGTCACGACCGCCGCGGTTGTCACCGCTGCTGCTGCTGTTGGGGTTCTGGCCGGCAGGGCCGCTGCCGCCGTCACGCCGCTGACGTCCCGGCATCAGGCGTTCCTTCCGTTCGAAAAAGTCATCATCAGAACTTCAACCCGCTTTCGCGAGCCGCGTCCGCGAGGGCCGCGATGCGGCCGCTGTAGGTGTGGCCACCGCGGTCGAAGACCACGGCCTCCACGCCGGCAGCCTTGGCGCGCTCGGCGATCAGCTGACCGACCTTCGCGCCACGAGCCTTCTTGTCGCCCTCGACAGCACGCACATCGGGTTCGATGGTCGAAGCTGCGGCGAGGGTCGTACCCGTCAGGTCGTCGATCAACTGCACATGCATGTGACGCGACGACCGGTTCACGACGAGACGCGGACGCTCGGTGGTGCCGGAGATCTTCTTGCGGAGGCGGAAGTGACGACGCGTCTTCGAGAGGCGACGCGTGGTGGACACGTCCTTGCCGCGCGGAATGCGCTTTGCCTTCTGGTTCTCGGTCTGGCTCATGATCACTTACCCGTCTTTCCGACCTTGCGACGGACCTGTTCACCCTCGTAGCGGATGCCCTTGCCCTTGTACGGGTCGGACTTGCGCAGCCGGCGGATGTTGGCAGCGATCTGGCCGACCTTCTGCTTGTCGATCCCCGTGATCGAGAACTTCGTCGGGGTCTCGACGGCAAACGTGATGCCCTCGGGCGCTTCGATCAGCACCGGGTGGCTGTAGCCCAGGGAGAACTCGAGGTCCTTACCCTTGAGGGCCACGCGGTAGCCGACACCGAAGATTTCCATCTTCGTGGTGTAGCCCTCGGTCACGCCGACGATGAGGTTCTGCACCAGGGTCCGGGACAGACCGTGCAGCGCACGGCTGCGACGCTCGTCGTTCGGACGCGTGACGTTGATTGCTCCGTCATCACCCTTGGTGACGACGATGGGCTCGGCGACCGTCAGCGAGAGGTTGCCCTTGGGGCCCTTCACTGCGACGGCCTGGCCATCGATGTTCACCTCGACACCCGAGGGGACGACTACGGGGAGTTTTCCGATTCGCGACATTGTGGTGGCCTCCCTTACCAGACGTAGGCGAGGACTTCCCCGCCCACCTTCTGCTTGGCCGCCTGGCGATCGGTGAGCAGGCCGGAAGACGTGGAGATAATCGCCACGCCGAGGCCGCCCAGGACCTTGGGCAGGTTGGTGGATTTCGCGTACACGCGCAGGCCGGGCTTCGACACGCGGCGCACGCCTGCAAGGCTGCGCTCACGGGAAGGGCCGTACTTGAGGTCGACGATGAGGGTCGTGCCCACCTCGGCGTCCTCGGTGCGGTAGTCGGAGATGTAGCCCTCGCGCTTGAGGATCTCGGCGATGTTCACCTTGATCTTCGAGGACGGGAGCTTGACCTCGTCGTGGTACGCCGTATTGGCGTTACGCAGACGCGTCAAGAAGTCTGCGATGGGGTCGGTCATGGTCATGGCTGACCTGTACACCTTTCTCGGTGCGGTTCCCATGCAACACCGGGATATCCCGGCCGTGGGCCTACATCGAACTCGGTTTCGATGCGGGTCCGCGGCAGATGCCGCAGACCCATGACAGCGTGGCGGTGGGCGGAGGCCGTCGGCGCTCCGCCCACCGTTCACGTCACCAGGAGCTCTTGTGAACTCCCGGAAGCTCACCGCGGTGTGCCATCTCGCGAAGGCAGATGCGGCAGAGTCCGAACTTGCGGAAGACCGAATGCGGGCGTCCGCAGCGCTGGCAGCGGGTGTAGGCGCGCACCGCGAACTTCGGCTTCTTGTTGGCCTTGTTGACCAGTGCCTTCTTAGCCATGGGCTCAGTTCTCCTTGAACGGGAAGCCGAGGTGCTTGAGCAGGGCACGGCCTTCTTCGTTGTTGGTGGCGGTCGTGACGACGGTGATGTCCATGCCGCGCGGGCGATCGATCTTGTCCACGTCGATCTCGTGGAACATCGACTGCTCGTTCAGGCCGAACGTGTAGTTGCCGTTTCCGTCGAACTGGTTGCCGTTGAGGCCGCGGAAGTCCCGGATACGGGGCAGCGCGATGGACACGAGACGGTCCAGGAACTCCCACATGCGGTCGCCACGAAGCGTGACGCGGGCACCGATCGGCATGCCTTCGCGCAGCTTGAACTGTGCGATGGACTTACGTGCCTTGCGGATCTCGGGCTTCTGGCCGGTGATCAGTGCGAGGTCGTTGACCGCGCCGTTGATCAGCTTCGCGTCGCGGGCGGCGTCGCCGACACCCATGTTGACGACGACCTTCACGACGCCGGGGATCTGCATGACGTTCGCGTAGCCGTATTCCGACTGCAGCGCGTCGCGGATCTCCTCGCGGTACCGCACCTTCAGGCGCGGCATGGTCTTGGTCTCAGTGGTGGTCATGTCAGATGTCCTTCCCGTTCTTCCGGGAAATCCGAACGCGCTTGCCGGTCTCCTCGTCGACGCGGTAGCCCACGCGCGTGGCGTTGCCGTCCGAGTCGATGACCGCAACGTTGGAAACGTGGATCGGGGCCTCTTGCGTGACGATGCCGCCGGTGGAGGCACCACGCTCGTTGGCCGAGACTGCGGTGTGCTTCTTGATGCGGTTCACGCCCTCGACGAGGACACGGTTCTGCTTCGGGTAGGCCTCGATGACCTTGCCCTTGGCGCCCTTGTCCTTACCCGAGATGACGAGAACGGTGTCGCCCTTGTGCACCTTCATCACAGCACCTCCGGAGCAAGCGAGACGATCTTCATGAAGCGCTTGTCGCGAAGCTCGCGACCGACGGGTCCGAAGATGCGGGTTCCGCGAGGATCGTTGTCGCCCTTGATGAGGACGGCAGCGTTCTCGTCGAACTTGATGTACGAGCCGTCCGGCCGGCGGCGCTCCTTGGTGGTGCGCACGATAACGGCCTTGACGACCTCACCACGCTTGACGTTGCCGCCGGGGATCGCCTCCTTGACGGTGCCGACGATGATGTCACCGATACCGGCGTAGCGACGGGACGAGCCACCGAGAACGCGGATGCAGAGAATCTCCTTGGCACCCGTGTTGTCGGCGACGCGCAGTCGCGACTCCTGCTGGATCACTTACTTCTCCTTGACCTGGATTGGTATGTACGTCAGATTTCCGACCTGGACGTACGCGGTCGTCGTTTGCTCGCGGCGCACATACGCTGGGCGCACGGGTCCCGTGAGCAACCCGTCCAGAGTAGGCCATATACCGTACCCAGGGCAAATTAGCGAACCGTGTGCTCGGTCCCATGCCCCGGGTCCGGCTGTGCCGGCCCGTTCCGTACGTCACTACGGCGAAGAACAGCACCCCCACCACCCGAGTGATCGGGTGCCGGGGGTGCTGTCGAGGTACTTCACCGACGATGCCGGAAGCCTACTTGGCCTTCTCGAGCACCTCGACCAGACGCCACCGCTTCGACGCGGACAGCGGACGGGTCTCCATCAGCTGCACGCGGTCGCCGACGCCGGCGAGGCTGTTCTCGTCGTGTGCCTTCACCCGGGTGGTACGGCGGATGATCTTGCCGTACAGCGGGTGCTTCACACGATCCTCGAGCTCGACAACGATGGTCTTTTCCATCTTGTCCGAGACGACATAGCCGATGCGAACCTTGCGGCTCGCGCGGTCTTCGTTTGTGCTCACTGTCTTTTCCTCACTCATGCCACATCACCCGTGTTCGGGCCGGTGGCCAGTCCGAGCTCACGCTCGCGCAGCACCGTGTAGATACGTGCGATCTCGTTGCGAACGACACGCAGCCGACGGTTGTTGTCCAACTGTCCGGTGGCCATCTGGAAGCGCAGGTTGAACAGCTCTTCCTTGAACTCACGGACCTTGTCGGCCAGCTCTGCGTCGCTCAGCTCGCGGAGTTCCGCGGCGGGGGTACCGGTAGCCATCAGAACTGCTCCTCCCTCGTCACGATGCGGCACTTGCAGGGGAGCTTGTGCATCGCGCGACGCAGGGCCTCGCGAGCAATCTCCTCGTTCGGGTAGCTCATCTCGAACAGGACCCGACCGGGCTTGACGTTCGCGACCCACCACTCGGGGGAACCCTTACCGGAACCCATGCGGGTTTCGGCCGGCTTCTTCGTGAGGGGGCGATCCGGGAAGATGTTGATCCAGATCTTGCCGCCACGCTTGATGTGCCGGGTCATGGCGATACGAGCGGACTCGATCTGCCGGTTGGTGATGTAGGCCGGCTCGAGAGCCTGGATGCCCCACTCACCGAAGGTCACCTGGGTTCCGCCCTTGGCGGCACCCGTACGGCTCGGATGGTGCTGCTTGCGGTGTTTGACCCGCCGTGGGATCAACATGCGTCAGCCCTCCTTGTTCTCAGTCGAAGCGGGGGCGTCGGCCGAGGCTGCGCGGCCGGCGTCGGTGCTCGTCGCCGTGGTGCCCGACGCGCCGGAACGACGCGGGCGGCTGGGACGCTCACGACGCGGACGGTCGGCGGGAGCAGCTGCAGCAGCAGCGAGCTCACGACGGCCACCAACGATGTCGCCCTTGTAGATCCAGACCTTCACGCCGATACGACCGAAGGTGGTCTTGGCCTCGTACAGGCCGTAGTCGATGTCCGCACGCAGCGTGTGCAGCGGAACCCGACCCTCACGGTAGAACTCCGAGCGCGACATCTCGGCGCCACCGAGGCGGCCCGAGCACTGCACGCGGATGCCCTTGACGTTGGGCTGACGCATGGCCGACTGAATGGCCTTGCGCATCGCCCGACGGAAGGCAACACGGTTCGAGAGCTGCTCGGCGACGCCCTGCGCCACCAGCTGAGCCTCGGACTCCGAGTTCTTGACCTCGAGGATGTTCAGCTGGACCTGCTTACCGGTCAGCTTCTCGAGCTCGGCGCGAATGCGATCGGCCTCGGCGCCGCGGCGACCGATGACGATGCCCGGGCGTGCGGTGTGGATGTCCACACGCACACGGTCACGGGTGCGCTCGATTTCGACCTTCGCGATGCCTGCACGCTCGAGGCCGGAGGCCAGGAACTTACGGATCGCGACGTCTTCCTTGACGTATTCCGCGTACTGCTTGTCTGCGTACCAACGCGACTTCCAGTCGGTGGTGATGCCCAGACGGAAGCCGTGCGGGTTGATCTTCTGGCCCACTACTGAGCTCCCTTCCGGCGGTTGCGAGTCGAACCCGACCGAGATGCGACGCTTTCCACGATCACGGTGATGTGGCTCGACCGCTTGCGGATTCGGAACGCACGGCCCTGGGCACGCGGCTGGAACCGCTTCAGGGTCGCACCCTCGTCCACATACGCCGTCGCGACGACGAGCGTGCTGGGGTCGAGGTTGTAATTGTTCTGCGCGTTCGCAGCAGCAGAGGCGATCACCTTGGCGACCGGCTCGGCCGCGGCCTGCGGCGCGAACTTGAGGATTGCGAGGGCTTCCTCGACGGACTTACCGCGAACGATGTCGACGACGCGGCGCGCCTTCATCGGGGTTACGCGCACGTGGCGCGCAACAGCCCGAGCGCTGTTGGTTGTGGTTTCAGTGCTCATCGACGCTTGCTCTTCCGGTCGTCCTTGATGTGGCCCTTGAACGTACGGGTCGGTGCGAATTCACCGAGCTTGTGGCCGACCATCGAATCCGAGATGAACACCGGCACGTGCTTGCGTCCGTCATGGACGGCAAACGTGTGACCGATGAAGTCCGGCAGAATCGTGGAACGGCGCGACCAGGTCTTGATGACCTGCTTGGTGCCCTTCTCGTTCTGGACGTCGACCTTCGCCAGGAGGTGGTCGTCGACGAACGGGCCCTTCTTGAGGCTGCGTGGCATTCTCTAACTCCCTCCTTGACTAGCGCTTTTTACCGGTACGGCGGCGACGGACGATGAGCTTGTCGGACGCCTTGTTCTTGCGGGTACGGCCTTCCGGCTTACCCCAGGGGCTGACCGGGTGGCGACCACCCGAGGTCTTGCCCTCGCCACCACCGTGCGGGTGGTCGACCGGGTTCATCACGACACCACGGACGGTCGGGCGCTTGCCCTTCCACCGCATACGGCCGGCCTTACCCCAGTTGATGTTCGACTGCTCGGCGTTGCCGACCTCGCCGACGGTGGCGCGGCAGCGCACGTCGACGCGACGGATTTCACCGGACGGCATACGCAGCGTGGCGTAGGTGCCTTCCTTACCGAGGAGCTGGATGCTCGCGCCGGCGGAACGTGCCATCTTGGCGCCGCCACCCGGACGCAGCTCGACTGCGTGGATGGTGGTACCGGTCGGGATGTTGCGCAGCGGCAGGTTGTTACCCGGCTTGATGTCGGCCGTGGGGCCGGACTCGACCGGAGCACCCTGCATCAGGCCCTTGGGGGCGATGATGTAGCGCTTCTCGCCGTCCACGTAGTGGAGCAGCGCGATGCGAGCGGTGCGGTTGGGGTCGTACTCGATGTGAGCGACCTTCGCCGGGATTCCGTCCTTGTCGTTGCGACGGAAATCGATCAGGCGGTAGGCGCGCTTGTGGCCGCCACCCTTGTGCCGGGTGGTGATGCGACCGTGCGCATTACGTCCACCACGACCGTGAAGCGGGCGAACCAGCGACTTTTCGGGCGTCGACCGAGTGATCTCGGCGAAGTCCGACACGCTGGCGCCACGACGGCCCGGCGTAGTCGGCTTGTACTTACGGATTGCCATGAGTCTTCTCGTCCTCTATCTCTCGAGAGTTCCGATCGCTACGCGACCGGGCCTCCGAAGATCTCGATGGGCTTGCTGTCGGCGGCCAGGGTCACGAGCGCGCGCTTGGTGTCCTTGCGCTTGCCGTAACCGGAGCGGGTCCGCTTGCGCTTGCCCTGACGGTTCGCGGTGTTGACGCTGGTCACCTTGACGCCGAAGACCTTCTCGACGGCAATCTTGATCTGCGTCTTGTTCGAGTCCGGGTGAACCAGGAAGGTGTACGTGCCGTCTTCCATCAGTCCATAGGACTTCTCGGAGATGACGGGAGCCAGCAGGATGTCGCGCGGATCGGCGATCGTGCTCACTTGGTCTCCTCCTTGAATTCCTGGCCGGACTCTGCCGGGCCGTGGATGAACGCGTTCAGCGCTTCGACGCTGAACACGACGTCGTCGCTGTAGAGCACGTCGTAGGTGTTCAGCTGATCCGGCGCGAGCGCGTGGACGTTCGGAAGGTTCTGCACCGACTTCCACGCCGCCACGTCTTCACGGCCGACGACGAGCAGGACCTTCTTGCGGTCGCTGATTTCGCCGAGGAACGTGCGAGCACTCTTCGTCGACGGGGTCTGACCCGCGACGAGTTCGGTGATCACGTGGATGCGCTCGTTGCGTGCCCGGTCGGAGAGGGCACCGCGGAGAGCGGCAGCCTTCATCTTCTTGGGGGTGCGCTGCGAGTAGTCGCGCGGCTGCGGGCCGTGGACGACGCCGCCACCGACGAACTGCGGTGCACGGGTCGAACCCTGGCGGGCGCGGCCGGTGCCCTTCTGGCGGTACGGCTTCTTGCCGCCGCCGCGGACCTCGCCACGAGTCTTCGTGGAGTGCGTGCCCTGGCGAGCCGCCGCAAGCTGTGCGACGACGACCTGGTGCAGCAACGCGATGTTCGCGGGAGCGTCGAAGATCTCCGAGGGGAGATCGACGGTGCCGTTGGACTGGCCACCGGGCGCCTTGACGTCCAGTGTCAGCTTGGTTGCGGTCTCGGTGCTCATGCCCGTGCACCACCCTTCACTGCAGTCTTGACGATCACGAGGCCGCCCTTACGGCCGGGGATCGCGCCCTTGATCAGGAGCAGACCGTTCTCGGCATCCACCTTGTGGACCGAGAGGTTCTGCGTCGTGATGCGGTCGGAGCCCATCCGGCCGGACATGCGCGTGCCCTTGAACACGCGGCCCGGGGTGGCGCAGCCACCGATGGAACCCGGACGACGGTGCACAGCCTGCGCACCGTGCGAGGCACCCTGGCCCGCGAAGCCGTGACGCTTCATGGTGCCGGCGAAGCCCTTGCCCTTGGAGGTGCCGGTGACGTCGACGAATGCGCCGTCCTCGAAAACCTCTGCGGTGAGCTCCTGGCCGACCTCGTAGTCCGAGGTGTCCTCGACGCGAAGCTCGACGAGGTGGCGGCGCGGGGTCACGCCGGCCTTGTCGAACTGGCCGCGGACGGGCTTGTTGACCTTGCGAGGCGCGATGGCACCGAACGCGAGCTGCACGGCGTTGTAGCCGTCGCGCTCCTCGGTGCGAACCTGCGTGACCACGTTCGGTCCGGCCTTGACGACGGTCACCGGAACGACCCGGTTGTTCTCGTCGAAGACCTGGGTCATGCCGAGCTTGGTGCCCAGGATTCCCTTGATCTGGTTAGTCATGTGTTATCTCCGCTGCGTCTTCCGAAGCTCACTGAATGTTGACATCGACGCTCGCCGGAAGGTCGATGCGCATGAGCGCGTCGACAGTCTTCGGCGTCGGGTCGAGGATGTCGATCAGCCGCTTGTGGGTACGCATCTCGAAGTGCTCGCGCGAGTCCTTGTACTTGTGCGGCGAACGAATGACGCAGTACACGTTCTTTTCTGTAGGCAACGGCACCGGGCCGACCACGCGGGCACCCGTACGGGTGACCGTCTCGACGATCTTGCGCGCAGATGCGTCGATCGCCTCGTGGTCATAGGCCTTGAGCCTGATGCGGATCTTCTGTCCCGCCACGCTTAGTGTCCTTTTCTTGCCGCGTTTCGTAGCACCCGATCAAGCCGGGAACCACCTCGTCTGCACAGTTCCCCAGGGGAACGGCGACAGAGAACAGCACTGGAATACACATTGCGAGCCGGGGTCACCCGATCCGCTGCCGCTGTTCATCTGTCATTGTTCTCCGGTCCACGCGGTCGGGCGTGTCGCCCAGTCGCTCATTCCCCGGCGACGAAGCTCTGGGCTTCGACACCGCAAAGAACGGGACCGAATGCACTCATACGAGCGCACGCTGGTACTGCTTCCGTCTTGCATTGTGGCCGCAACCAACCCTCGGGCCGATCAGCGACTGTCACGATTTCCCGATCCGAGCCGCGAAACAACCCATGGCCCGGTCAAGGCAACCCGACCAGTATGCAGGAGTCCACGCGAGAGTTCAACTCGGCGCCCTTCGTGGTCTCGCTCACCCGGCAACCGGGCGCCGGTTACCCCACCGGATTCATCGCGGGCGTGCGCAACGGCGCCGCCGCGCCGAAGGTGTTGGTGGGATCGGGCCCCGGCCCCGGCTGCGCCCTCCCCACCTCGGGCACACGAGCGATCGCGGGCACGAGCACCGGTTCGTCAAGCCAAAACGGTACTGCTGCTTGAACTTCCAGGCCGATTGCGATGAGTTCGGCATCCTGCCAGGGGCGGGCGCCGAGTTGCACCCCGACCGGCATCCCCGTGTCCCCCGACCGCCCCGCCGGAAGCGTCACCACGGGCGCGCCCGCGTAGTTCGCCCACCGCACGTCGCCCACCACACCCGCCGTGACGCTGACGCCGAGGAACTCGTCGCGACGCGCACCGTCGACCGCGGACCCCGCCACCGCAATGGCATCGAGATCCTGATCGGCGAACATCCGGTTGTACTCCGATTGGTAGCGGAGCCGGTCGCGTTCGAACTGGAGGTAGTCACCGACGGGCACCCCCAGCGACGCGACGGCCGCGGACACCATCACCGCCTTGTCCGGCCGGTACAGCCCGAGCCGATCTGCGAACTGCTGATGGTAGGAGCCCATCTCCACCTGATCGCCCGTCGCGAGCGACGACGGCAGAGGCGGCATGGTCACCGGCACGGTCACAGCGCCGAGCGAACGTACGACGTCGAGGAATCCGTCGACGACCCGCTGCACCGCGGCCACGGGTGCGGGACGGGAATCGACCGGTACCCCGATCCTGATTCCGGAGAGAGGCGCCGCCCCGCCGCGAGCGGCGAGCGGGTATCCGCCCTCCGGAACCGGGCGCCCGAGGGACGTGATCGGATCGTCGGCGTCCGGTCCCGCGAGCACGGACATGAGCAGGGCCGCGTCTCCGAGACTGCGCGCCATCGGCCCGACATGGTCTCGGGTCCAGGTGAGCGGGATCATGCCGTACGACGTGATCGCCCCGTAGGTGGGTTTGATCGACGAGACTCCGCAGGCACTGGCGGGCAGTCGTGCCGAGCCTCCGGTGTCACTGCCCAGAGCGAGGGGCACGAAGCGCGCCGCGAGAGCGGCTGCACTGCCTCCCGAAGAGCCCCCGGGCGAGAATCTCGTGTTCCAGGGGTTGCCGACCTGTGGGGTCGTGACCCCGATCGCGAACTCGTCGGTGTGCGTGTGACCCACGAGTACCGCGCCGGCCTCGTCGAGCCTCCGCCACACCCCCGAGTGACCGGCTGCGATGTTGCCCTCGAGCACCCGGCTCGACGCGGTCAACGGCAGACCGGATACCGCGAAGATGTCCTTGAGCGCGATCGGCAGCCCGCACAACGGGGAGATGTGCGTCTGCTCGCGTCGCGCGCGGGCGAGACGCTCCCCCGCCGCATCCGCCGCCTCGTACGCGAGTTCTGGATAGAGCCGCACCCAGGCACCGATGTCACCGTCGAACGCGCGGGTGCGGGTGAGGCACGACTCGAGCAACTCGCGGGGATGCAACCGGCCGGCGCGCAGGAGCGCAGCGGCGTCCACGGCGCTCATCAGCGCGGGATCGCCGGCGGTGACCGTCTCCGGCTCCGGCAGCCTGTGCCGCGCGGCCCGAGAGGCACCGGCCGAGACCGAACCCCAGGCGACCAGTCCGCCCGCCGCTCCCCCGATCAACTGCCGACGCGTTACTGGGACTGCCACGCCCCCAGAAGACCACGGATCGGCCGGATTCGCCGGTCGGGGGTGTCCCGTTGTGATCTTGTCTCGAAAACGGCGCGGCGGCTCGATTCCTCCCACCATCCGTTGCCAGAGGCCCGCCGATACACCATTGGACCCGCCTCGTTGCAGTGACGCCGGTAACATCGCCTCTCGACGGCAGCGCATCCGTCATGGTCGGCGGCACCGCCGCCGGCGGGAAGACGAAGTCCCGATGCAGGGCGGGACCGAGTTCGACGGTGGAGTGTGATGCTGAACAGTCATGGTCAGGCAGTCCTCGTGGAGGACGTGCACAAGTCTTTCGGCGATGTCGAGGCCCTCGACGGGATCGGTTTCACTGCCGCTGCGGGGCGTGTCCTCGCCATTCTGGGACCCAACGGAGCCGGAAAGACCACGATGGTCAAGGTCCTGTCGACGTTGTTGCGCCCCACTTCCGGGCGAGCGGTCGTTGCGGGACACGACGTCGTCACCGACGCTGCGGCGGTGCGCCGATCCATCATGATGACCGGCCAGTTCGCAGCGCTCGACGACACGCTCACGGGCCGGGAGAACCTCGTGCTCTTCGGCCGGCTGATGGGTCTCGACAACGCATCGGCGAAGCGGCGCGCCGACGACCTCCTCCGCCAGTTCGATCTGGTCGAAGCCGCTCGCCGCCCGGTGAAAGGCTACTCCGGCGGCATGCGACGCCGCGTCGACATCGCCTGCGGACTGGTGGTCCGCCCGGAGGTGGTCTTTCTCGACGAGCCGACCACGGGACTCGATCCGCGGAGCCGGCAGGGCGTGTGGGCGCTGGTGTCGGCGCTCAAGGACCAGGGGATCACGGTGCTCCTGACGACCCAGTACCTCGAAGAGGCGGATGTACTGAGCGACAACATCATCGTGATCGACAAGGGCACCGTCATCGCCGAGGGCACAGCCAACCAGCTCAAGGCATCGGCAGGAGGCAGCTTCTGCGAGATCGTGCCGGTCGAGCCCCGCGCCCTCCCGGCCATCGCGCAGGCGCTCGGTGACATGGTGCCGCCGGACGCTCGCGCGGCGTTCCCCCTCGGGACCGAAGGAGACGAGGACAGGATCTCGATCCCGGCACCCGACGGCGCCGCGACCCTCACCGAGGCTCTTCGGCGCCTCGAACCGCTCGACGTGGACCTCGCAGATATCGGGCTTCGGAGGCCGTCGCTCGACGATGTGTTCCTGCGTCTCACCGGACACACCGCGACGCCCGTACCGGGTGAGTCGCCGGCGGACCCGTCCGCCGGAGAACGACCGGAGGCGGCGGTGGCGGGGGAACTACCGTGACGACACGCACCGATCGGGCGCCGCTCCCCGACCCTCCGTCGACCGGCTCGTCCACTCCGGGTTCGGGCGACAGCCCCGGAGGAGACCATCGCCGGATCGCGCCCGCCGCCTCGAAGCAATGGTGGGTGCTGACCACGCGCGCGCTGCGGACGATGGCGCGCAACGGCGAACTCGTGGTCGCGGTGATAGCGCCGGTCGTCTTCGGACTCGGGTTCTACCTACCTCTCAAGTTCGTGATGCAGCTCCAGGGCATCGACTACGCGCAGTTCCTGATGCCGATCATCGTGTTGCAGTCCATGGCGTTCACCGCGATCTCCGCGGCTCAGCTTGCTGCGTCGGAGGCATCGACCGGACTGACGACACGAATGCAGACGATGCCGGTGGTGGCTGGGATACCGATGCTGGCCAGATTGGCGGCCGGGACGGTCCGGTCGATCGTGTCGCTGATTGCGGCCATCGGATTCGGCTATGCGATCGGTTTCCGGTTCTCGGCGGGATTCGGCCAGGCGGCCTTGTTCTGCGCGACCGCACTCGCCATCAGTGTTCTGCTGTGCCTGGGCGCCGACGCGATCGGAAGCCTGTCCAAGAGCCCGGAGGCGACGTCTCAGGCGCTGACACTCCCACAACTGATCCTCGGGATGCTCTCATGCGGATTCGTGCCCGAGAGCGGCTTTCCCGAATGGATCAGGCCGTTCGTCCGCAACCAGCCCATCTCGCAGTTCTCCTTCGCGATGCGCGACATGGCGCAGGACGGCGTGACATGGGAAGTCTTCAGGCCGAGTGCGTTCTGGATGATCGGGCTCGCTGTGGTCTGTCTTCCGGCAGCTCTCTGGGCCACGACGAGGAGGGGGTGAGCGGATGAGCGACACCGTCGAATCACGCCCGAACGGCACGGTTGTGTACCCGGCAGCCGACCATGCGCGGGACGAGAACTCTCTCCCCGCGTTGTGGGAGCACAGCCGGTTGCAGTGCGGGCGCCTCCTGCTGCGGTGGGCGCGCGATCCGGTAACTCTGATCCAGGCGTTGATCTACCCGGCGCTGACGCTGGTGATGTTCCGGATCGTGCTCGGGGACAGCATCACCGCCGCGACCGGGCAATCGTCGATCTTCGGTACCGTTCCCATGATCGTGCTGGTCGGCGCGATGTTCGGGTCGGTGGTGAGCGCGGTCGGGCTGCGCGCCGAGCGCGACTCCGGACTGCTGGGACGCTTCTACACCCTGCCGATCCATCGTTCGGCCGGCCTCGTGGGCCGCCTCATGGCAGAGACGATACGAGTCTTCGTGACCTCGCTCGTGATCGTCGCCGCGGGGATGGTGATGGGTTTCCGGTTCACCCAGGGCCTCGGCGCTTCCGTCCTGCTTTTCGTGGTGCCGCTGATCTTCGGTATCGGCTTCGCGATGATGGTGACGGTGCTGGCAACCGTTCCCGGACGAATTCCCCTGGTCGAACTGGTGTCGATCGTCTGCACGATGCTCATGTTCTTCAACTCGGGATTCGTGCCGGTGATGGCCTACCCGACCTGGCTCCAGCCGATCGTGGCCAACCAGCCGATGTCGTGCGCAATCGACACGATGCGCGCGCTGGCGATCGGCGGGCCGGTGGCCGAACCGTTCGTGAAAACGCTTGCGTGGTCGCTCGGCGCGGTCGCAGTGTTCCTCGTGCCTGCGATCCGGGGATACCGACGCGCAGCGCGGGACGGCTGACGACGCCGGATTCCCGAATAGTGCGCACGGGAGCCGGCAGCCCAGGGGACCGGAAGCAGTGAAGCCTCTCCCAGATGTGGGAGAGGCTTCACGCGTTCACAGCCGATGTCAGATGCCGAGGGCCTTCTGCAGCACAGGCCACGAATCCTTCAGGTCGTCCTGCCAGTACTTCCACGAATGAGTGCCGGAGTCACGGAAGTTGTAGGTCGCGGGGATGTCCAGCTCGTCGAGCCGGTCGCGAAGATTGTGAGTGCAGTAATTCGTCGCGGCTTCGATGACACCGCCCACGACCACCTGATTGGCGAGAATCTCCACCTTGCCGTCGATCTCCGGGCCGTAGAGGGTGTCGTACTGTCCGGGCAGTCCGTTGCCGTTGGAGATATAGAGCTCGAGACCCCGAAGTTTCTCGGCGTTGACGTACGGGTCCTTCTCCACCCAGGTCGGATCGTCGGTTTCACCCCACATATTGCGAGTGTCGCCCCCGCCCCACACCTCGGTGGTGATCTTGACGAACTCCTGCCCGATCGGATCGGAGGTCTGCGCACATCCGCTGTAGGCGGCCACACCCTTGTAGAGACCCCCGCCCGCGATCGCGAGCTGGAGCACCGAGGTACCCGATGAGGACAAACCGGCGATCGCGTTCACACCGTTGGTTCCCAGCGCCGCATCGATCAGCGGAGGAACCTCCTTGGTCAGGAAGGTCTCCCATTTGTTCACGCCGAGGGCCGGGTCCTCCTGATTCCAGTCGGTGTAGTAGCTCCACTTACCACCGACCGGCGAGACGACGTTGAGATTCTTGTCCTTGAAGAAGTCGATGGCGTCGGTACGGTAACGCCACGTCGCGCTGTCTTCTCCGCCACCGGCACCGTTGAGCAGGTACAGCGTGGGGCGCGGTTCACTGATGTCTGCCGGACGCCATACGTCGAGCAGGATTTCCTTGTCCATCGAGGCCGAGTAAACGTAGACCAGCAACTGCTGCTCGTCGTACTTTTCGATGCGGCTGATGTGCGATCCGTTCTCGCTCGTCACCGACTCGAGCGGCTGCAGGGTGTCCGCGACCGGATCAGCCGCTGCCGGGGAGACCAGCAGAGCGGAAGAGAACAACGCGCATGCTGCGCCTGCAGTCAGGACGCGAAGTCGTCCGGATCCTCGTCTCGGATGCTTCATACGGTTCTTTCACCTTTTTCGGGTTGGACAGCGTGGTCGACATCAACGGCGCCTCGTCCGAGGCGAGTACGAACGGAACGTACCCGATCGCAGCCTACGTACAGTTACATGCGTCGCATTCCAGCGGCAACTTGTTACACCACATTCCGTTTGAGGTAGTGGTCGAGCACGGGGCCGATCTCCGCGAGCGCCTCCGTCGAGGTCATGTCGTCGTGGCTGAAGTCGATCGGTACATCGGTGACATGTCCGGTCACGAGGTGAGCCCACCGCTTCGCCGCTCCGTGCCGGGCGGGCGGATGGTTGGCTGCACTGAAATACAGGATGTCACCGTCGAACGTTCCCGGGAGATGCGATGCGATCAGTTGTCCCGATCGGACGGCGCTTCGGTACAAGTTGCGGAAACGCTCGAGGGTGAGCGCGCTGAGCGCAGTCACGTCCTGTGCCATCGTGTCCCAGAGTCTTCGGATGTGTTCGTCGGACAGGGCAGCCACATCGTCCGAGTCCTCGAGCATCACGCCGATCTGTGCGAGGTTGGCGCGAATGGCACGGCGGAACTCCGCTGCCTCGAGATCCCAGTGGCTGTCCAGCATCACGAGGCTTTCCACGAACTCGCCCTGCTTCTGCAACTTCACGGCGACTTCGTGTGCCACCACTCCTCCGAGCGACCATCCCATCAGGTTGTACGGTCCCTCGGGCTGCGCCGTCCTGATCTCCCGGAGATAGTCGTCCGCCATCTCCGCGATGGTTCCGGGAAGGTAGTCGTTGTCCGACAGTGCGCGCGTCTGTATCCCGTACAGGGGCCGATCGTCCACGAATCCGGTCAGGCCCGAGTAGGTCCACGCGAGTCCGTACATCGAATGGATGCAGAACAACGGGTTTCCGGAACCGTGCGTACGGAACGGCAGCAGAACCTGTACGGCGCCGTCCGTGAGCGGATCGAAGTCCTCCTCGCTCCCGGCATCGGTTTCGATGCGGTGCGCGAGTGCAGCTACCGAGGAGTCGGTGAACAACCACTGGACCCGAACTTCGACCCCCGTCTCCTTCTGCAGCCGGCTGGCGACCTGCGTCGCGACCAGGGAGTTGCCTCCGAGGGCGAAGAAGTTGTCGTCGAGACCGACACGCTCGAGGCTCAACACGTCCGCAAACGTCGACGCCACACTCTGTTCGACGGTTGTCTGCGGCGCCCGGAACTCGCGAGCTTCGAAGGTAGGGGAAGGCAACGCCTTGCGGTCCAACTTGCCCGACGAACCCAACGGCAACTCATCGAGCACCATCAAGACCGACGGCACCATATACGCGGGCAACAACCCCGAGACAAACCCCGCCAACTCGTCACGATCCACAGTCTCGCCCGCAACAGGCACCACATAACCCACCAGCTGATCCCCGAGATCAAAGGCCGACACCACCACCACAGCGTGAGCGATCGACTCGTGCGACACCAACGCCGCCTCGATCTCACCGAGCTCGATCCGCAACCCCCGCAACTTCACCTGAAAATCGGTACGACCGATGTACTCCAACTCACCGTCGCCGGTCCACCGCACCAGATCACCCGTGCGATACAACCGCTCACCCGCCCCGAACGGCGACGCCACAAAACGCTCCGCCGACAAATCCGGCCGACCCACATACCCACGAGCCAACTGCACACCCGACAGATACAACTCACCCGCCACACCCACCGGCACCGGCGCCAGTCGGCTGTCGAGCACAAACACCTGCGTATTCCACACCGGCGCACCGATCGGAACCGACACGGTATCGGCCGAGGTCACCTCGTGGAACGTCACATCCACCGCGGCCTCGGTCGGACCATACAAATTGTGCACCGCAGCATTCGGAAGCATCGCACGCGTCCGCGCCGCCAACGACGGCGACAACGCCTCACCCGAAGCAAACACGTAGCGCAGACCCGACAGATCCGAGACCCCGGCCTCGGTTACGAACACCGCCAACATCGACGGCACAAAATGCGCCACCGACACCGAACGCTCGGCCATCACCGTCGCCAGATAGGCCGGATCCCGATGACCGTCCGGAGCAGCCATCACCAACCGCGCACCCACACCCAACGGCCAGAAAAACTCCCACACCGACACATCGAACGTAAACGGCGTCTTCTGCAACACCACATCATCTCGGGTGAGCGAGTATTCGTGCTGCATCCACTCGAGACGATTGACAATCGCCCCATGCGAGACCGCCACACCCTTCGGCCGGCCCGTCGACCCCGACGTGAAAATCACATACGCCGTATTCGACGGCCGCACCGGCGCAATCCGCTCATCATCGGACACCGGACCGGCCGCAACGCTCGAAAGATCCAGCGTGTCGATCGACACCACCGGCACCGACCCGGACCCGGAATCGGAACCGGGAAGCTCGAACCCGTCCCGCGACGTCGACACCACCAACACCGGCGACACCGACTCCACAATGAAACCATTCCGCTCGGCAGGCTGATCCGGATCGATCGGCACATAGGCGCCGCCCGCCCGCACGATCGCATACATCCCCACCAGCAGATCCAACGACCGGCGCATCTCCAGCCCCACCGTCGTCTCCGGACCCACAGCCCGCGAGATCAGATACCGCGCAAGCCGATTGACCCGCGCATCGAACTGCGCATACGTCAACGACTCGTCTTCGAACACCACCGCAATCGCGTCG
>NZ_JBHWWX010000035.1:0-44970 GCF_042730335.1 Rhodococcus sp. NPDC060084 | reverse complement strand
CCCGTACGGGTACCGCCCCTCGGCGTGTCTATCGGAACCGCGATGTCAGGCTTCCGGCTCCCCTTCGGGGGTCTTCGCCATGACGACCGCCGGGGTGTCGGGCACCTCGGCCGGCTTCTCGCTCGGCGTGAACGTGAACTTCGCGTTCTCGCCGGCGCCTTCGCCGTCCCAGTTCTCGACGTCGACGAGGACGATATGGCCGGAGCCGATCTCGCCGAACAGGATCTTCTCGGAGAGCTGATCCTCGATCTCGCGCTGGATGGTGCGGCGGAGCGGACGAGCGCCCAGGACCGGGTCGAATCCGCGCTTCGCGAGCAGCGACTTCGCCTTCTCGGTGAGCTCGATGCCCATGTCCTTGTTCTTCAGCTGCTTCTCCACGCGTCCGATCATCAGATCGACCATCTGGATGATCTGATCCTTCGTCAGCTGGTGGAAGACGATGATGTCGTCGATACGGTTGAGGAATTCGGGCCGGAAGTGCTTCTTGAGCTCGTCGTTGACCTTGTTCTTCATCCGCTCGTAGTTGGACCCGCTGTCGCTGCCGTGGGTGAAGCCCAGGCCGACAGCCTTCGAGATGTCCGACGTACCGAGGTTCGACGTGAAGATCAGCACCGTGTTCTTGAAGTCCACCGTGCGTCCCTGACCGTCGGTGAGACGACCGTCTTCGAGGACCTGCAGGAGCGTGTTGTAGATCTCCTGGTGGGCCTTCTCGATCTCGTCGAAGAGCACCACCGAGAACGGCTTGCGGCGCACCTTCTCGGTGAGCTGGCCGCCCTCTTCGTATCCGACGTAGCCGGGGGGCGCACCGAACAGACGCGACGCGGTGAACCGGTCGTGGAACTCACCCATGTCGATCTGGATGAGCGCGTCGTCCTCACCGAAGAGGAAGTTCGCCAGCGCCTTGGAGAGCTCGGTCTTACCGACACCGGACGGACCGGCGAAGATGAACGAACCGGACGGACGCTTCGGGTCCTTGAGCCCGGCACGCGTACGCCGGATCGCCTTCGCGACAGCCTTGACCGCGTCCTCCTGGCCGATGATCCGCTTGTGCAGCTCGTCTTCCATGCGGAGCAGACGGGTGGTCTCCTCCTCGGTGAGCTTGAACACGGGGATACCGGTCCAGTTCGCGAGAACCTCTGCGATCTGCTCCTCGTCGACCTCTGCGATCACGTCGAGGTCGCCCGCACGCCACTGCTTCTCACGCTCGGCACGCTGCGCGACGAGCTGCTTCTCCTTGTCGCGCAGGCTTGCAGCCTTTTCGAAGTCCTGCGCGTCGATCGCCGATTCCTTCTCGCGACGGGCGTCGGCGATCCGGTCGTCGAACTCGCGCAGGTCCGGCGGTGCGGTCATCCGGCGGATGCGCATGCGCGCGCCCGCCTCGTCGATGAGGTCGATCGCCTTGTCCGGCAGGAAGCGGTCGTTGATGTACCGGTCGGCGAGCGTCGCGGATGCGACGAGCGCCTTGTCGGTGATCGAGACGCGGTGGTGCGCCTCGTACCGGTCCCGGAGTCCCTTGAGGATCTCGATGGTGTGCTCGACCGTCGGCTCGCCGACCTGGACCGGCTGGAAGCGACGCTCGAGGGCGGCATCCTTCTCGATGTACTTGCGGTACTCGTCGAGGGTGGTCGCACCGATGGTCTGCAGCTCACCACGGGCGAGCTTCGGCTTCAGGATCGACGCGGCGTCGATCGCGCCTTCGGCGGCACCTGCGCCGACGAGCGTGTGCAGCTCGTCGATGAACAGGATGATGTCGCCGCGGCTGTTGATCTCCTTGAGCACCTTCTTGAGGCGTTCCTCGAAGTCACCGCGGTAACGGCTGCCGGCGACGAGCGAGCCCAGGTCGAGCGTGTAGAGCTGCTTGTCCTTGAGGGTCTCGGGGACCTCACCGTTCACGATGGCCTGCGCGAGGCCTTCGACGACGGCGGTCTTACCGACACCGGGCTCACCGATCAGCACCGGGTTGTTCTTGGTGCGGCGCGAGAGCACCTGCATGACCCGCTCGATTTCCTTGGCCCGGCCGATGACCGGATCGAGCTTGCCTTCGAGCGCGGCCTGCGTGAGGTTGCGGCCGAACTGATCGAGGACGAGGGATGTCGACGGGGTGCCGGACTCGCCGCGGCTCGTGCCGGATTCCGCGGGTTCCTTGCCCTGGTAACCGGAGAGCAGCTGGATGACCTGCTGCCGGACCCGGTTGAGGTCGGCGCCGAGCTTGACGAGGACCTGAGCGGCCACGCCTTCACCCTCGCGGATCAGCCCGAGCAGGATGTGCTCGGTACCGATGTAGTTGTGGCCGAGCTGCAGCGCTTCGCGCAGGCTCAGCTCGAGTACCTTCTTGGCACGCGGAGTGAAAGGAATATGCCCGGACGGTGCCTGCTGACCCTGGCCGATGATCTCTTCGACCTGGCTCCGGACACCTTCGAGGGAGATCCCCAACGACTCGAGAGACTTCGCCGCCACACCCTCACCCTCGTGGATGAGGCCGAGGAGGATGTGCTCCGTGCCGATGTAGTTGTGGTTGAGCATCCTGGCCTCTTCTTGAGCCAGGACAACGACGCGCCGCGCGCGATCGGTGAACCTTTCGAACATCGCACTCCCTCACACTCTCCGGCCGCAGAATCCGATACGCGATCGTCCCGGATCTCTGCTGCCGCTCTTAGCTCCGGCACTCGAGTCGTTCATCGGAACCGGTGAAGGTTCCACGTTCCCACTGCACACTCTAGTTGGCGTGGTATCGACCCGCTCTCCCTCTACCCTTCGGAGGTTGGGGAAAAACCCGGCTATAGGTTGTAACGCTGCACGTGGCAGATACGTTTCCGCAAGCTGTACGCCAGAAGCGAACAGGCCGTCAGCCTGCGAGGACGCGCTGTAGACGCCTTCCGAGGCTGCGCGGGGCACGCTCCGGGTCCGCGAGGCTGCTCTCGGCGAGCACGCTGTCCTCCCCATCCACGGTAGCGGGTTCGAAGGGACGCAGCGAACGGCCCGGCCCGCGGAAGCGCTCGACCGCCGCGAGCAGCGAGCCCCCGTCCGCCGTGGCTTCCTCGATTTTTCCGACGTCCACGCCGAGGTGCTCGGCGAGCAGCGTGTTGCGCAGGTCGACCGCGGCCCTGCCCACCCGGTCCCCGGGTTCTGCTGCTTCGATCGCGAGATCACACTCGGTGTCGAATCCCATGGAACGGTTGTTGAGGTTCGACGAACCGATTCGCAAGACGCTCTCGTCCATCACGACGACCTTCGCATGGACGTAGATCGGGTTGCCGCCCTCGGTCACCGGGTAGTACGCGCCGAAGCGGCCGTGCACGTCGGCGTCCCACAGCAGGTGGAGAAGAGCACGCCGGGCGCCGTCCATCGCCTTCTGTTCGAGCCAGCCGTCGGCGTTGCGCGGAAGTACGAGCACGATTTCGGGGCCGTCCGGTCCCTGCAGTCGCGCCGCGAGCGCCTCCGCGAGGGTGCGCGATGCCAGGTACTGGCTCTCCAGATACAGGGTGCTGCGTGTGTTCTCGATGATGGCGAGGTACAGCGCTTCGATCTCGTGGACGCCCTCCTGATCGCCGTACGTCGGCAACGTACGCGCGATCGAGACGTCGACGTCGCGCACGGTCGGCTCGAGTCCCTCGGGCCAGATCGGTTCGGTTCCTTCGACGGGTCCGAGTTCTTCGCCGGTAGCGGCCTTCCAGCGCGCTCGGGCCAGTTCGCCCAGCGCTCGCGCGGCCTCGCCGTCCACCGCAGTGGTGACGTCGTGCCACGGGCCGTAGCGCTTGCCGGTCGGTTCCCGGCGGTATCGGCTCCGGTCCGCGTGGTCGGAGGTGTCCCACCGATCGACGGTCATGTCGATTCCACCGCAGAACGCGATTTCGTCGTCGACGACGATGATCTTCTGGTGGTGTGCGGCACCCACCGGGTGCGCACCGTCGATCTCGAGGTGTAGCCGTGAGTCGGTGAACCAGTCGAGTACGAACACAGGCGTCATCCCACGGCCGAGGGCGCTGAAGGCCCCGATATTCCACTTCAGCAGATAGACCTCGAGGTCGGGACGGTGGCGCGGCAGCCACTTCAGAAAAGCGCCGAGCCTGTTCGGGCCCTCGAGGGTCTTGCCGTCCGGTTCGAATTGGATCCGGGTGTCGAAATCCCAGCCGATGAGTATGATCCGTTTTTTCGCGCTGAGCATCGCGGATTTCACGTGATGGAAATAGGTGGCGGCGTCGACGATCGAAGTAAGATTGGCCGCACGTGCGGTGCGCCAACACGTTTTTCCCGGCTCGAGCACTCTGTCAACCATCCTGCGAATCCTACTCCGGCACGGTTAGGTCCCCCAGAAATGTGTTGTGCAAAACAGAGGACCCCACACCGCCGGGTCCGAGCCCTGACGTGCACAGAGGCGCCGCCACCAGGTGACGACGCCCCCGCGGGATCACTCCTGCGTCGGAATTCCTAGTGGGCCTGGTTGTAAGCTTCCACGATTTCGGCGGAGATGCGGCCGCGCGCGGAGACCGGCCAATCGTTGTTCCGCGCCCATTCACGAATTGCGGCAGTCTGTTCACGATCCGAGCCGGCCCGTGCGGGCTTGCGCGTGGTGGGAGTGGTCGACGGACCGACCTTGCCGCGCTTGCGGCCCCCCACCTTTCGTGCGTGCTCGATCCAGAATTCCAACTGGTCGCGCAACTTGGCAGCATTCTCTTCGGACAGGTCGATCTCGTAGGTAACTCCATCGAGTCCGAACTCCACCGATTCATCTGCGGCCGTTTCCTGGTCCACATCGTCGATCAGAGTGACGGTGACCTTCTTTGCCATGTGTTGAGAATCCTCTCGAATGAAGAAAGCGGTCCCCCCCGGGACAGGACCACGATACCCCGGAATTAACCCATGGCAATACGAAACTCGGTGGGTGGAATTAACGCGTGGTCGGACGAACAATCGGAAACAGGATTGTTTCCCGGATTCCCAGGCCGGTCAGCGCCATCAGCAGACGGTCGATTCCCATTCCCGTCCCCGTCGTCGGCGGCATTCCCTGTTCCATGGCCGAGAGGAAATCTTCGTCGAGAACCATCGCCTCGTCGTCGCCGGCCGACGCGAGCCGCGCCTGATCGACGAAACGCTCACGCTGGATCACCGGATCCACGAGTTCCGAGTAACCCGTGGCGAGTTCGAAACCGCGAACGTAGAGATCCCATTTCTCGGTGACGCCCTTCACCGAGCGGTGATCGCGCGTGAGAGGCGATGTCTCCACCGGGAAATCACGCACGAAAGTCGGCGTGTACAACTGGTCGCCGCACATGTGCTCCCAGAGTTCCTCGACGAGCTTGCCGTGGCCCCAGCCCTTGCCCTCCGGAACCTCGAGACCGACACGTCCCGCGAGGGCCTTCAATTCGTCGACCGTGGTTTCCGGAGTCACCTCGGAGCCGATCGCCTGCGACAGAGACGGGTACATTTCGAGGGTCTTCCATTCACCGCCGAAGTCGTATTCGGTGCCGTCGGCCAGAGTGACCACATGGCTGCCGAACGCCGCCATCGCGACTTCCTGGATGACCTCGCGGATCATCTTCGCCGAATCGTCGTAGGTGCCGTACGCCTCGTAGGTTTCCAGCATCGAGAATTCGGGTGAGTGGGTGGAGTCCGCACCCTCGTTGCGGAAATTCCGGTTTATCTCGAAGACCTTCTCGATCCCACCGACGACGCAGCGCTTGAGGAACAACTCGGGAGCGATGCGCAGGAACAAGTCCATGTCGAGTGCGTTCGAATGGGTGACGAACGGCCGCGCGGCGGCACCACCGTGCAACGTCTGGAGCATCGGCGTCTCGACCTCGAGGAAATCGCGGCGCTCGAGAGCATTGCGCAGTTCGCGCACCACCGCGACCCGCATCCGCGCGTTCCGGCGGGCGTCGGGGCGGACGATGAGGTCGACGTAACGCTGACGAACGCGTGTCTCCTCGTTCATCTCCTTGTGCGCGACCGGCAGCGGGCGCAGCGCCTTCGACGCCATGCTCCAGGAGTCGGCCATGACGCTGAGTTCGCCGCGGCGCGAGCTGATGACCTCACCGTGGACGAACACGAAGTCGCCGAGGTCGGTCTCTGCCTTCCATGCCGCGAGAGCGTCTTCTCCCACACCGGCGAGACTGATCATGACCTGAAGCTGAGTGCCGTCGCCCTCCTGCAAGGTGGCGAAGCAGAGCTTGCCGGTGTTGCGGAGGAAGATGATGCGTCCGACCACGCCCACCTGTTCGCCGGTTGTGGCGTCGGGTTCGAGGTCGGGATACGCGGCGCGGATCTGCGCCAGGGTGTGTGTCCGGGGCACGACGACCGGATAGGCGTCCTTACCCTCCGCCAAGAGTCGTTCGCGCTTGTCGCGGCGGACCCGGATCTGCTCGGGGGTATCGTCGGGCTGCTGAACACTGGCATCACTCACGGGTAACCAGACTATCCGAAAGCCCTGGGCTTTTATCCCGCAGCTACCGCACCGCGTGCGGCAGAGTCAGTGTGCGGTGACGCGCGCCACGTCTTCGGCGACATGCCGGGCCACGGTGACCGCGTCGACGAGATTCGCCGATTTGACGGCGGCGTAACCGCCCACGAGCGCGGTTGCACCCCGCAGCCCGCGTCGGCGCAGGTCGAGCACGACACGGTCGGTGTCGGCACCGTATGCGGAGACAAGGATCCACTCCTTGTCGTAGCCGGTGGCCATTGCGAGGTGATTCGGGTGGGTGGGGTCGAGCCGCTCCGGCACGAGTGCCGCGTCGATCGCCAGCGCACCGGGCAATGTGCCCTGGGCGGCCCGTTCGGAATGCCGGCGGATGTCCACGACGACAGCGCCGCGCGCAACGGCCGCGGCGAGTTCGGTCGGATAGGTGCGTTCGACCGCCAGCGGAAACAGAGCGATGGGGGCAGAAGAAAGAGAAGCAGAATCGAGCAGCGCAGCGCGCATGAGAAATCTCCCAGGAAGTGTCGACAGTCGAGGCAGGCGTCAGCCTCGACAACACTCCTGGGCGCTCATGCAACGGATCACGGAAGCATCTTTACACAGAACCGCGTCCGGTGGAACCCGTGGCACGTGTAGCGCGTCTCACCTGATTACGTTCGAAGACCAGGCGCAGCCCTTCGAGGGTGAGATCGGGCTCGTGGTGCTCGAGCGTCCGCGATTCGGGCATGATCAACGGCGCGCTGTCTCCTGTCCCGATCACCGCGACGTCGTCGGCTCCGAATCCGGGCACCTCCGCGCACACCCGACGCACGAGACCGTCGACCATGCCGGCGAAACCGAAGACCGCGCCGGACTGCATGCACTCGACGGTGTTCTTCCCGAGAACGCCGCGGGGCCGGACCAATTCGACTTTCCGGAGCGCCGCGGACTGAGATGCCAGGGCGTCCATCGCGATTTCCACGCCGGGCGCGATGGCGCCACCGAGGAACTCGCCCTTGGCGGACACGACGTCGACACACGTGGATGTACCGAAGTCCACGATGACACACGGAGAGCCGTAGAAGTGATGGGCCGCAAGGCTGTTGACGATGCGGTCGGCGCCGACCTCTTTGGGGTTGTCGACGAGCAACGGCACTCCGGTCCGGACGCCCGGCTCGACGACCACGTGCGGCACCTGCGACCAGTAGCGCCCCAGCATGATCCGTAACTCGCGCAGCACCGACGGCACGGTGGACAACGCGGCGACGCCGGTGATCCGGTCGACGTCGTCACCGAGCAGTCCCCGGAAGAGCAGAGCCAGTTCGTCGGCTGTCATCTTCGGGTCCGTGCGCACGCGCCGGTCGCACAGCAGTTTCGAATGCGTCCCGCTGCCCGTGAAGACGCCCAGAACGATGTTGGTGTTCCGGACGTCGACGGCGAGGAGCATGTCTACACCAGGGACGGTGCGTCGAGTGTGGACAGCATCCGGGGGGTGATGAGACCGGATCCCTCGGGTGCGTGCGCCGGATCGTTGCCGAGTTCCACCGGACGATTGTCGGCATCGACGAACACGACGCTCGGGTTGTAGTCCTTGCATTCCTGCTCGTTCATCACGCCGTAGGCGATGAGAATGACCAGATCACCGGGACTGACCAGACGCGCCGCGGCACCGTTGATTCCGATGACGCCCGACCCGCGCTCCCCCGCGATCACATACGTCTCGAGACGGTTGCCGTTGTCGATGTCGACGATGCACACCTGCTCTCCCTCCAGCAGGTCCGCCGCGTCCATCAGGTCCTGATCGACGGTCACCGAACCGACGTAATGCAGGTCCGCATGGGTCACCGTGGCGCGGTGGATCTTCGACTTCATCATGGTGCGGAACATGTTCGTCCTCGGCTTCCTTCTGGTTTCGCGAACTCGGTCAGCGGGTCAACAGGTCGTCGGCGACGGTGGGATCTACCTGCCCGACCGCGCGTTCGAGAAACCCGGTACCGACGGCGACACCG
The DNA here is from genome assembly GCF_042730335.1 of Rhodococcus sp. NPDC060084. Taxonomy (NCBI): domain Bacteria; kingdom Bacillati; phylum Actinomycetota; class Actinomycetes; order Mycobacteriales; family Nocardiaceae; genus Rhodococcus; species Rhodococcus sp. NPDC060084. The sequence continues at coordinate 36,570 of NZ_JBHWWX010000035.1, read as the reverse complement.
ACGTTGTCGATCAGCCGGGTGGTACCGAGTCGTGCGGCGACGAGCAACCGGCCGTCGCCTCGTTCGGGGGCGGGTCCGAGATCGGCGCCACGCACCTCGAGGTAGTCCACCTCGATCTCAGGAGCGGACGCGAGTACGTCTCGCGCTGCCGCCAGGATGGCGTCCGGTCCACCGGCAGCCGCGTGTGCGCCGGCGACGAGCGCAGCCGACAGCGTGGTTGCGATCTCGCGCTCCTGCTCGGAGAGGTAGCGGTTGCGCGAGGACAGGGCGAGCCCGTCGGCCTCACGGACGGTGGGCACACCCACGATCCGAACATCGAAGTTCAGGTCTGTCACCATCTGCCGGATCAACGCCAGTTGCTGGTAGTCCTTCTCCCCGAAGTACGCGGAGTTGGGCGCGACGATCTGCAGCAGTTTGGCGACAACGGTGAGCATGCCGGCGAAATGGCCGGGCCGCGAAGCACCTTCGAGTTCCGAACCGAGCGGGCCCGGGTGGATCGTGGTGCGCGGTCCGTTCGGGTACATCGCCGTAGCCGTGGGAGCGAACACGAGTTCCACGCCGGCATCCCGGAGCAGTTCGAGGTCTGCGTCGAGCGTGCGGGGGTAGGCATCGAGATCCTCGCCGGGACCGAACTGAAGGGGGTTGACGAAGATCGACACGACGACCACCGCGCCCGTGAGCTTCGCCTGCTTCACCAGTTCCAGGTGCCCGGAGTGCAGCGCACCCATCGTGGGTACGAGTGCGACCGTCCGGCCCACACTGCGCAACGCCTTGGTGACCTTTCTCAGGTCCTCGGGATTGTGGTGCACGGTGGTTTCTCCACGCACGTAACCGCCCTGTCGCGCTTCACTCACCGTGATCAGCCCTTTCGAGAATTTCCATCAGTTCCGGCTTCGAGCCGGTGCGCTGCGCCGACCGCAGCGACATAGCGCGGTACCCCGCCGCGATCTGCGGGTCGGCATCGTCGAGTACCTGCAGGTGTGTAGCGACCGTGTCCGCGTCGCCGCGGGCCACCGGACCCGTGAGCGCGGACGGTCCTCGCCGCAGCACGTTGTCCAACGCGGCGGTGAGCAGAGGTTGAAGGACTCGTTCGGCGACTCCGCCCGGTGCACCGTCCACGATCTGCTGACCGAGCAACTCGTCACCGGCGAGCGCGACTCGCAGCGCTTCGACTGCGTCGGCGACAAGCGTGACCAGGTGGTTGCTGCCGTGGGCAAGCGCTGCGTGATAGAGCGGCCGCATCTGCTCGGAGACCCGGACCGGTTCGCCACCGATCTCGAGGACGAGTGCCTGCGCGATCGCGTAGCCGATCTCGTCGGCTGCGGTGATGCCGAAACAGGTGGACGCGAGGCGGGCGGTGTCTTCGTCGTGCCCGGTGAACGTCATCGCGGGGTGAACCGCGAGCGGCACTGCGCCCTGCTCCGCGAGCGGCGCGAGAATATTGATGCCGTGGGCACCGGATACGTGCAGGACGATCGTGCCCGGCTTGACGACGGAGGTGGCGGCCAGTCCTGCCACCAGCGATTCGAGTTCGGTGTCCGGAACGGCGAGGAGAAGCAGATTGCAGCGGCCGGCGACCTCGTCGACGGGCAGTATCTCGGAGTCTGGAAGGCGAACACTCGCGCGATGCTTCGAGACCTCGGACACCGCCGAACAGGCCACGACCACGTGGCCGACGCGCTCGAGCGCCGCGCCCAGTGCGGTGCCCACGCGACCTGCGGAAACGACACCGACCGATAGGCGGGCAGGCGCAGGCGCGTTGGTGATCCCGAAGGAATTCACGGGAGTCCTCTCATTCGTTCCAGTCCCGCTCAGCGGGTACCGGACGTTCGCCCGACAATAGCGCGCTGCGCTCGGCGCCCGCCACGACGGAAAGGAGTGATCTGCGCCTCACCCGGCTGTGACCAGCCGGTACCGTCCCGCGACGTGGCGCGCGGATCAGCGTTCGGACGAGAGTGCGGCGAGAATTTCCGCGACGCTCCGGCCCTCGGAATGGGCACCCTCCGCGCGGCGGCGGCCGCGTCGGCCGGTCGGGGGCTCGGCCGCTGCGGTGTGCACATCGGCAGGCTGCGGGCGCACCCCGGTGGGCTGTGCCTGGGTGGGCGGTGTCTCGGCGGGCGGTGCCTGGGTGGGCAGTGTCTCGGCAGGCGGTGTCCCGGCAGGCGGTGTCTCGGCGCGCTCCTCCGGCGAGCCCACCGTGATCGTCTCCGCTGTGAGCGGCTCGTCGTCGGGCGACGCAAACGCCGGTCCGGACGGTCGCGGCGCCGTGACACGTGTCGTGGCGTCGAGTTCGCGCCGACGATCCGCCTGCCCTCCGAGTGCCACGTTCTCGTCGGGAAGCCGACCGTCGAACAGCACTTCGAGATTGCGGCGAAGTGTCGCGAGCTCATGACGCAGCGCTGCCATTTCTTCGGCGTCGATGCGCAGGTCCGACCGAACCTTTTCCTCGACCGTCAGTTCGTACTCGCGGCGCGCGGAGATCTCGCGTTCGAGCTGAAGGTCGTACACCGTCTTGAGGTCGTCGACCTTGGCCTTTTCCAGCGCCGACTCGCGGCGGTACTTGGTCATCGCAATCGCGCCGACGGTGGCCGCCCACAGTGCCACGACCACCGCGATACGCAGAACCTGCACGCTGTCGCTGACAACCAACAGCAGGGACGCGATCATGGCCAAGGCAAGCAAACCGGCGACGATCATGGATCCGGTACTGCGCCACGGACGACGATTTCTGTTCTCTCGTCCCGGGGAAACCATACTTACCAGACTACGTGTCTTCCCAGGTCGAACCAGCGATGCCCGCCCGTCTCAGCGAAATCCGTTCGGCGGCACGGATCGTCCCGCCACAGCGGCCGTCAGGTCGCGGGCTCGTTCGGCTCGTCGGGGTCCTCCGGTGCCTTGCAACAGTATTCGAGCCACAGCGCAGCAGCCACAAGAGCCACACCGGCAACTGCCCCGACGACTGCGCCGGACGTGTCTTCCATGGCGGCGCGGACTTCGGCGCGCTCCGGCAGAAGGAAGAGCAGGAATCCGGCCCATACGCCCGTACTGGCCGCTCCGACGAGCGCGGACGCCTTCGCCAGGGCGACGGAACGCGCAACCGTGATCGGGTGGATCCGGCCGGGGCCCTCCCCGATCTCGTGCTTACCGACCCGCGAACGGATGACGAACGCGAGGACCACCTCGATCACCGCCGCCACGTACAGCGACGCTCCGGCATATACCGGGATGGCCGGCAGAGAGCCGTACAGCGTGCGCACGAGCAACCAGGTGATGACCGCCGCCAGCACGGCCAGCGCGAGCAGATCGCGAACCCGGGTCGGTTTCATCGTGCCTGTTCCCCCACGCCGGTGCCGGTCAAGTTCAGATCGGTGCGGTGCACGCCGTCACGCTCCGCCGCCTCGAGTCCGTCGAGCCAGTCGTCGACACGGCGGGTCTCCCCTTCCACGGTGAGCACCGCGTCGGGTTCCACGTCGAGCCACGGCACGAGCACGAAGGCCCTCTGGTGTGCCCGCGGGTGTGGGAGCGTCAACTCGGGATCGTCGCTGAGCACCTCTCCGTCGCCCGCGTCGCACGACACGACGTCGACGTCGAGGCTGCGCGGACCCCACCGCTCGAGGCGTACCCGCTCGGCCGCCGCTTCGCATTCGCGGCCGAACCGCAACCAGTCGTCCGGTGCGAAAGCGGCGTCCTCCGCGACGATCACCGCGTTGAGAAAGTCCTGTTGCTCGACGCCGCCCCAGGGCGCCGTCGAATACACCGCGGAGACGGCCACGGCACGCCGTCCCAGTGCCTCGACGACCGAGCGCAGATGCGCCTCGCGGTCGCCGATGTTGGACCCGATCGACAGCACGGCCCGGCTCACGACACGCTCCGGGTCCGATCGACCACCACGGCGACGTCCGAGAACGTCAGCGGTATCGGCGCCGACGGCTTGTGGAGCGTGACTTCTACGCGCGACACCCGTGGGTCGGCGAGCACGCCGTCGGCGATTTCCCCGGCCACTGTCTCGATGAGGTCGCGTCCCGGGCCGGCGATGACGGCGGCGGCGGCTTCGGCGAGTTCGCCGTAGTGCAGCGTGTCGGCGAGATCGTCGCTCGCCGCAGCCGGAGCGAGGTCGAGCCACGCCACGATGTCGACGAGAAAATCCTGTCCGTCACGCTTCTCGTGGTCGAACACTCCGTGGGTGCCGCGGACCCGTAGTCCCCGCAGTTCGATCCGGTCGCTCATACGTGCATCCTCTCCGCACCGCCGTGCTGCCATGCCCGAACCACCGCGAGCGCGTCACGCGAAGCCTGCACGTCGTGCACGCGCACTCCCCACGCGCCGTGGGTCGCGGCGAGCGCCGACACCACGGCCGTCGCGACTTCACGACCCGCGGGCGGACGCACTGCGCCGTCGGGTGACGCGAGCAAGGATCCGAGGAAGCGCTTGCGGGAGGCACCGATCAGCACGGGAAAACCGAGCGCGTTCAGCTCCGGAAGGCCGTGGAGGAGTTGCCAGTTGTGGTCCGGTTGCTTCACGAATCCGAGTCCGGGGTCGAGAACGATCTTCGACGGGTCGACGCCCGCGGCGACGGCGACGTCGACCTGGGTGAGCAGCTCGTCGCGCACCTCGGTCACCACGTCGTCGTAATGCGCGGACCCACCCGCGTGGACGAACCCACCGGTGGGACGCCAGTGCATGAGGATCCACGGCACGCCCGCGGACGCCACCACCGACGCCATGTCGCTGTCGGCGCGCCCGCCGGACACATCGTTGACGATCGTCACACCCGCGGTGATCGCGGCCTCGGCGACCGACGCGCGCATCGTGTCGACACTCGTACGGATGCCTTCCGCCGTGAGAGCTTCGATGACCGGCGTGACTCGATCCGCCTCGACCTGGGGATCGATGCGCATCGCGCCGGGACGTGTCGATTCGCCTCCGACGTCGACGATGTCGACGCCGAGGTCACGGAGTTCGAGTCCGCGTGCGATGGCCGACTCGCGGTCGAGATAGCGCCCGCCGTCCGAAAACGAATCGCTGGTCACGTTGAGTACGCCCATCACGATCGGCCGCTGCTCGGCCTCGAACACGCTCACCGGCGCAGGATGAGGTCCAGGGCCTCGGCGCGCGACGCCGAACTCGTCTGGAGCAATCCACGTACAGCCGACGTGGTCGTGCTCGCCCCGGGCTTCCGGATGCCGCGCATCGCCATGCAGAGATGTTCGGCCTCCACGACGACGATCACTCCGCGCGGCTCGAGCTTGCGCACCAGTGCGTCGGCGATCTGACTGGTGAGGCGCTCCTGCACCTGCGGGCGCTTCGCGTAGAGGTCGACCACGCGTGCGAGCTTCGACAGACCCGTGACGCGACCGGTCGGGCCGGGAATGTAGCCGACGTGCGCGACGCCGTGGAAGGACACCAGGTGGTGTTCACACGTCGAGTACATCGGGATGTCGCGCACCAGCACGAGTTCCCGGTGTCCCTCGTCGAAAGTGGTGTTGAGAACCTCGTCGGGGTTGGTGAACAGGCCCGCGAACACCTCGCGATATGCCCGTGCAACGCGCGCCGGGGTGTCGCGCAGACCTTCCCGTTCAGGATCCTCGCCCACGGCGATGAGCAGTTCCCGCACGGCCGCCTCGGCGCGTGGCTGGTCGAAAACTCGCCCCGCCTCCACACTCAGCGTCTGCGACACCACGTCATCGTCGTCCATACCGGAACCCGCTGCGGTACCCACGTGATCAACCGACACCCGCCAGTCCTCCACTCTTGAAGTTGCTCGTCGTCTCAACGCTGGCCGGACGGCCCTTCCCACGGCTGCGTGGGTGGCGGTTCGGGGGTCGGATGTCCCTCGTCCCGTTGTTCATCGGAGTTGTCGGATCCCGTGCGGGTCCAATCGGGGTAACCGCCCCGGAAGGTTCCGCGCTCGTCCTGCTGTTCCTCCGGCGGCCAGCCCGGTGCCGACCAGCCGGCGGGGGCGCCGTAATCGGGTCGGGTCGCGTGCCGGGGTCCACCCGGGTACGGCGCCGGCGGGAATCCGGGCAGCGGCTCGGACGCCGGGATCGGCTGAGGCTGAGGCCGGCCGTACCCGTTTCCGGGAGCCGACGGCTGGTACTGCGGCTCCGCGGGCGCGGCGCCGGGGTACTGCGGCTGGGCACCCGGGTACTGGGGCTGCGCCGACTGCGGCTGCGCCGGCTGGGGCGCACCCGGGTACTGCGGCTGCCGGTCGTCGCCGTGCTGCGGCCGACCGTTGGAGCCGTGCGGGTCCGGCTGGTGCTGCGGCTGCTGGTGCTGCGGCTGCGGCTGCGGCGGCTTCGTCAGGCTCGGCGGCTCCGCCGGCCACGGCTCGCCACGCTCTTCTGCGAGTTCGCGCGGCGTCTTGATCGGCGGCTTGTCGGACGGGATACGGTCACCGAAATCGTTGAACGCGGTGATGCGCGGGCGCTTGTGGACATCGGCGAGAATCCGCTCGAGGTCCTTGCGGGTGAGCGTCTCGTGCTCGAGCAACTCGCCCGCGAGCACGTCGAGGACGTCGCGGTACTCGTTGAGAATCGACCATGCCTCGGTGTGCGCAGCCTCGATGAGGTTGCGGACCTCTTCGTCGATCTCGCGGGCCACCTCGTGCGAGTAGTCGGTCTGGTTCCCCATCGACCGTCCGAGGAACGGGTCGCCCTGCTCCTGGCCGTAATGGACGGCGCCGAGCTTCGCGCTCATGCCGTACTCGGTGACCATCGCGCGGGCGATCTTCGTCGCCTGATCGATGTCCGACGAAGCACCGGTGGTGGGCTCGCGGAAGATCAGCTCTTCGGCGGCGCGGCCACCCATCGCCATGACCAGGCGCGCGATCATCTCGGACCGGGTCATCAGGCCCTTGTCGTCCTCGGGCACCGTCATGGCGTGCCCGCCCGTGCGCCCACGGGCCAGAATCGTGACCTTGTACACCGGCTCGATGTCGGGCATCGCCCACGCGGCGAGCGTGTGACCGCCCTCGTGGTACGCGGTGATCTTCTTCTCGTATTCGCTGATGATGCGGCTCTTGCGGCGCGGCCCGCCGATCACGCGGTCCACGGCCTCTTCGAGCGTCGCCTCGGTGATGACCGTGCCGTTCTCGCGGGCGGTGAGCAGGGCTGCTTCGTTCACGACGTTCGCCAGGTCGGCACCGGACATGCCCACGGTGCGCTTGGCGAGACCGCCGAGGTCGGCGTTCGGGTCGATCGGCTTGCCCTTGGAATGCACCGCGAGGATCGCGCGGCGACCGGCGAGATCCGGATTGCTCACCGGGATCTGACGGTCGAAACGACCTGGGCGCAGCAACGCGGGGTCGAGGATGTCGGGCCGGTTGGTGGCGGCCATGACGATGATGCCGGAGCGGTCACCGAAGCCGTCCATCTCGACGAGCAGCTGGTTGAGAGTCTGTTCGCGCTCGTCGTGGCCACCGCCGAGGCCCGCACCACGCTGACGGCCGACGGCGTCGATCTCGTCGACGAAGATGATGCAGGGCGCGTTCTGCTTGGCCTGCTCGAACAGGTCGCGCACGCGGGAGGCACCGACGCCGACGAACATCTCGACGAAGTCCGAACCGGAGATCGTGAAGAACGGCACGCCGGCCTCGCCTGCGACAGCGCGCGCGAGCAGCGTCTTACCCGTGCCGGGAGGGCCGTACAGCAGCACGCCCTTCGGAATCTTGGCGCCGAGCGCCTGGTACCGGCTCGGGTTCTGCAGGAAGTCCTTGATCTCGTACAGCTCTTCGACGGCCTCGTTCGCACCCGCGACGTCGTTGAACGTCGTCTTGGGCATGTCCTTGGTCAGCTGCTTGGCACGAGACTTGCCGAAGCCCATCATCCCGCCGCGGCCACCGCCCTGCATACGGCTCATGACGAGGAAGAACACCACCAGCAGGATGGCCATCGGCACCACGAACAGCAGGATCGACGTCAGCCAGCTCTCCTGGGTGACCTGCGTGTTGTACTTCGGCACGCCGGAATCACCGACCAGATCGAAGATCTGCTCCGATGCCGACGCGGGGTACTTCGCGATGATCTCGGTACTGCCCTCGGTCGCATCGTCGCCGTTGTTCAGCCACAACCGGAGCTGCTGCTCACGGTCGTCGATGCGCGCCTCGCTGACGTTTTTCGCCTCGAGCTGGGAGATCGCGACAGACGTGTCCACCTTCGTGAAGCCGCGCGTGTCGTCGCCGAAGTAGCTGAAGGCGTAGATGACCAACAGGATGCCGGCGACAATCGCCAGATTACGGAACACTGTCTTGCGGTTCATACAGGTTCGGCCCGGCCGGCCGGTCCTTTCGATAGTGACGTCATCGGTGTCGTGTCGAGGGCGCTACACCCGGTGCGGTCGCGGTTTCGCGAGCAGTGACCAACCAGGCACCGCAAGGTTACCGCGTGACGACGAACCGCCGCGGAGTCGCAGCAGGTCGTTCGAACAGACAACGAACCGGCGGTGTCCCTTGTTCCCACCCACAGCGAGGCTGCGGACGGTTCATCTGCGGCGTCTGCACTCCCACCGCGCAGGTGTCAGCTGCTGTAGACCTTCGGGTGGAGAGTGCCGATGTAGGGCAGGTCCCGGTACCGCTCGTCGTAGTCGAGTCCGTACCCGACGACGAACTCGTTGGGGATGTCGAAGCCGACGTCCTTGACCTCGACGTCGATCTTCTGGGCGTCGGGCTTGCGCAGCAGGGTGACGACCTCGAGCGACGCCGGGTTGCGCGTCGACAGGTTGCGGATCAGCCAGGACAGCGTCAGACCCGAGTCGATGATGTCCTCGACGATCAGGACGTTGCGGCCGGCGATGTCCTTGTCGAGGTCCTTGAGAATCCGGACCACACCGGAGGACGAGGTCGAGGAACCGTACGAGCTCACCGCCATGAATTCCATCTGGGCCGGGATCGGCAGGGCTCGGGCGAAGTCGGTCATGAAGAAGATCGCGCCTTTGAGCACACCGATGAGCAGGAGATCACCCTCCGGGGCGCCCTCGGGGTATCGCTCCGCAATCGAGGCTGCCAGTTCGGCCGTCCGCTCTGCGATCTGCTCCTCGGAGATCAGCACCGAGGCAATGTCACCTTCGTACACCGGGTTCTACCCACCTTCCGTCAGTCGTCCGCGCACCGCTGCTGGTCGACGAACTCCATACTCAGCCTGCCACGCCGACGCAGCACCACCAACCTGGTCCCCGCTCCCGGACCCCGGCCCACCGCGACGGGCCCCTGCCCGTGCCAGAGCACCACCAGATCGTCGATTGCGCGCAGCGACTTGTCGTTCGGCGCGGGTGCACCGCGTCCGAGCAGCCACAAGCGAACCGCCCGGCGGCGGACCGCGGCGGGTGCATCGGTGAGCACCGTCACATCGAGTGAGCAGTCGGCCGCGGGCTCGCGCGGGGTCGCGGCACGGGCCAGCAGGCCGGCAGCCGCTTCGTCGAGCGCCTCCCCGTCGTCCCGAAGTTGCGCGGCGGTGCGAGCGAGCGCCGCGGCGACTCCGCCACCGAGGATCTCCTCGAGCATCGGGAGGGCCTCGGTCCGCAATCGGACGCGAGTGAATCGCGGGTCCGCGTTGTGGGGATCCTCGTACGGGAGGTAACCGAGTTCGCCGCATGCGCGCCGGGTGACGCTTCTCCGTACGCCGAGCAGGGGTCTCCCCCACGGGGCGTCGAACGGCGCCATTCCGCAGATCGAGCGAAGCCCCGAACCGCGGCCGAGACCGAGGAGGACCGTCTCGGCTTGGTCGTCGAGAGTGTGGCCGAGCAGGACCGGCATTCCGCCGCGCGCCTCGTCGAGGGCCCTGTACCGGGCGGTACGAGCAGCCGCCTCCAGCCCTCCGGGGCCGGTAACGTCCACGGCCACCACCCGGACGGAGGCGCACCCACGCGCACGCGCGAAATCGGCGGCGCGCGCGGCGACGTCCGACGAGCCCTCTTGCAGACGATGGTCGACGACGACGGCGTGCACCTCGTCGGCCTCGGCCACGGCCGCCGCTGTCAGCGCTGCGGAGTCGGCGCCACCGGACAGCGCGACGGCCACCGCGCGCACGTCGTGCGTGGACAGCCAGGCGCGCACCGCCAGCCGGACCTCGTGGATTGCGGGCAGTTCGGGCAGTCGCGGAGCGGGCGGCACGGTCAGCCCAGCACCCGTGCGATCCAGGCGTCCGGGTGATCGATCTCCGTGAGGGTCGGGAGCGCGTCGGGGCCGGACCACACCGCGTTGAACTGCGCCATGCCGGCCTTCGCGACGACGGCGTCGACGAACCTCTTGCCGTGCACGTACTGCGCCATCTTCGCGTCCACGCCGAGAACGACGCGGATCACGCGGTGGATCGGGTTTCCGTTGCGGCGACGCCGGCTGTCGAACGCACGGCGGATCCGTGCCACCGACGGAACGACGGACGGCCCCACCCCGTCCATGACGTGATCGGCGTGGCCTTCGAGCAGCGTTCCGAGCGCCAGCATCCGGTCGAGCGATTCGCGTTGCGGTTCCGCCTGCGTGGCACGCAGCAGTCCGACCATGCCGCGTTGCGACATCGGCTTCTCGCCCGGAGTGCGCAGATCGCGGGCGGCGGCCACGAACCTGCTCACGACCTCACCCATCGGCTCGTCGACCGCTGCCGTGAGTTCGGCGGTGGACTCGCGCATGATGTCCGCCATCCAGGGAGCCTGCTCGAACTGCACGCGGTGGGTGACCTCGTGCAGACACACCCACAGGCGGAAGTCCGAGGTCGGCACCTTCAGTGCGCGCTCGACGGCGACGACGTTGGGTGCGACGAGCAGCAGCGTGCGCGAGAACGGGTCGTACTGACCGAGGACGGCCGACGCGAGGTACGCGAGCATCGCGCCTGCCTGCGCGCCCGCGGGCTTACCGAGCCAGCTCCCGCTCCGGTCGGACCCGGTGAGGTCCGCCATCGACTCCGCCGCGGCCCGCACCCAGTCGGGGCGATCCACGACGCGCGCGGGCGGCGGCACCGTCCCGTCGCCCATCCCGGTCTGCTCACGCACCGGGCCTTCGGCGCGCTCCGCCGCCGCGTACAGCTCCTCGATGGCGGCGTCACGGGTATACCCCGACATCGCGGGGCCGGAGCGCGTGAGCCGGGCACCGACACCCGCCGCGAACTCCCAGTCGATCGCGTCGCCGATGCCCCGCTCCTGTTCGCTCATCGGCAGCCGCATCCCCGGAGTACGGCCGCGACGTCGTCCAGCGCGGGTCGTGCTTCGTTGGGGAACCGATCGTTCGACATGAGTGCGAACGTCAGTACCCGGCCATCGACGTCCACGACGTATCCCGTAAGCCCGCTCACAAGACTCAGTGTGCCTGTTTTCGCGCGGACCCACCCGGCTCCGGCACGGGCAGTGGTGCCGTAGCGGTCGCTGAGCGTGCCGGTGGCACCCGCGACCGGCAGGTAATCGAGCATCGGACGCAGGGCCGGAGCGTCCGGGCCGGCGGCGCGCGCGACGATCGAGTCGAGGACCCGCGCCGGGATGCGGTTGTCGAGGGACAGGCCGCTGAGGTCCTGAAGCGTGACTCCGGAGGTGTCGATCCCGGCGCCCTGAAGAGTGCGGGTCACAGCTTCGACGGCACCGGTGAACGTGGGCGCGCTACCCGACGAGATCGCGATTTCCCGTCCGATGGTTTCGGCGAGCACGTTGTCGGAATGCTGCACCATTTGTTCCAGTCGTGTCCGCAGCGGTGCGGACTGAACCGATGCCATGGGCGCTGTACCCGGTGAGGCCGTCCCGATCGTGACCTTCTCGGGATCGGCGCCGAGTGCGGCGGCGAGCGCTCGCCCGGCGTCGAGCGCAGGAGTAGCCGAACGCGGCGACTCGTCTTCGAGCGGCCGCAGGCGTCCCCCGTCGAGCATCACCGGTTCGATGGGTGCGACGAACCCGTCCCCGACATCGGTGGCGTCCCATCCGACCGCGAGCGGGTCTCCGCTGAAGATCCCGACATCGACGACCACGGTGTCGACGACGGCTCCGCTGCGCTGGATTTGCTGCGCGAGATCGGCGATGCGGGGACCACCGGGGTAGAAACCGTCTTCGCCGACGGGCTGAGCGGTGAGGGTGGGGTCGCCACCCGCGACGAGGACGATCTCGCCGGGACGGGAGCCCTCGACCACCCGCGTCGTGATGCGGTGATCGCTGGGCAGGCCGAGCAACGCGGCCGCGGTGGTGAGGATCTTCGTCGTGGATGCGGGTGTCATCGGCCGGTCCGGGTCCTGGGACCACAGGACGGTCCCGGTGGCCGCATCGGTGACCGATCCGGTGAACGATCCGAGCGCCGGGTTCTTCACGGCTGCGTCGAGCGCGGCGGCCAGGGCCGCGGGGACCGGAGCCGGGGCATCGTCCGCCACCGGCGCGACCGCGGGGTCCGCGACGACCGGTGCGGGAGCGGGCGCGATCGTCGCGCTGGCAGTGGTGCGCACGTCGTAGACGGCAAATGCGCCGCCCACGACGAGTGCGAGAAAACCGGCGGCCCAGATACCGAACAGGATCCGGATGTTCCGGCGCCGACGTGTGACCAACGAACCCTGCTTCTTGATCTTTTCCTGCCCCGCCAACACGCCTCCGCTGTGTCCTGCACACTCGCGCCCTGGTGGCCGCCTTCGTGGTCCGGTACCTGCGTCGTCCAGACTAGCGCCGCGCCCGTTATCCTTTCTCCGGACCATCACCGCAGATACGGATGTCGTATCGGCGAGCGAAAACACCGACGAAGTGAGGCAAGCGCGTGGAGTTCGAGGTCACCATCGAGATCCCCAAGGGGCAGCGGAACAAGTACGAGGTCGATCACGAGACCGGCCGCGTCAAGCTCGACCGCTACCTCTACACCGCGTTCGGGTACCCCGCCGACTACGGGTACATCGAGAACACTCTCGGTGAAGACGGCGATCCGCTCGACTGCCTCGTACTGCTCCCCGAGTCGGTGTACCCCGGCGTCATCGTCGATGCCCGTCCGGTCGGCATGTTCAAGATGGTCGACGAGGCCGGTGGCGACGACAAGGTTCTCGCGGTCCCCGCAGGTGACCCGCGGTGGGATCACATCCAGGACATCGGCGACGTGCCGCAGTTCGAACTCGACGCGATCAAGCACTTCTTCGTGCACTACAAGGATCTCGAGCCGGGCAAGCACGTCGAAGCCGCGGACTGGACGGGCCGCGCCGACGCAGAGGCCGAGGTCACTGCCTCCATCGCGCGCTTGAAGGACAACGGCGGCCACTGAGCCTGCCGCAGAACACCTGAGTGTCCTGCAACGACGAATCTCCCGGATGATCCACGGATCGGCCGGGAGATTCGTCGTGTCGGGGGTGTGCCGGGGTACCGGCCGTCGTCACTGTCCCTTGAACTCGGGCGGGCGCTTCTCGAAGATCGCCTTGATCGCCTCGCCGAGATCCTCCGAGGGCAGGAACGCCGCATTCCATGCCGCGACGTAGCGAAGGCTGTCGTCGACCTGCGCCGAGCGGCTGTGGTCGAGGACGTCCTTGATCCCGTGCACGACCAGCGGCGGGTTCGCCGCGATTTCCGCAGCGGTCCGGTGGGCCGCGGCGAGGACGTCGTCGGCGTCGGCGAAGACGTCGTTGACGAGACCGATCTTCTCGGCGCGCGCAGCGTCGATGTCCTTGCCGGTGAGGGCGAGTTCCCGGACGTGCCCGTCACCGATGATGTACGGCAGGCGCGCGAGGGTGCCGACATCCGCGACCATGCCCACCTTCACTTCGCGGACGCTGAACTTGGCGTCGGCGCTCGCGTAGCGGATGTCGGCCGCGGTGATGAGGTCGACACCGCCGCCGATGCACCAGCCCTGGATCGCCGCGACGACCGGCTTGCGGCAGTCGGCGACGGCCGTGATGGCTGCCTGCATACGCTTGACCATTCCGTGGAACTCGGTGCGCGCCTTCGCGCGGGCACCGTCTGCGAGGACCGCCGCGAGGTCACCACCCATCGCGACGAGGTCGAGGCCGAACGTGAAGTGTTTGCCGGCGCCGGCCAGCACGACGGCACGCACGTCCGGATCTGCGTCGAGTTGGGCGAACAGGACGGGCAGCTCGGACCACAGGTCCGGGCCCATCGCGTTGCCTTTGCCGGGACCGATGAGCGTCACCTGGGCGACGTGGTCCTTGTGCTCGACGGTGAACGCTTTCCAACTGGTGTGATCGGTCATTACTCGAGAGTAATGACCCTCGTCGGCGAGCACTGCCACCGCCCCGAAACTCCTCGGGCGTTTCGCGTATTCGTCCCCGATGAGCAGGTCCTACTCTTGACTCATGAGCAGGTTCTGGCACCCGAACGTGGCCCGTGTCGCCGACACGCTCATCGCTCGTGGACACCACGGGCTCATCACCAGGCAACCCGACTCCGTGACCACCGCGGAACAGGCCGCGGCGGCGGTGGGAGCCGACGTGGGCTCCATCGTGAAGTCCCTGGTGTTCCTTCTCGACGACGAACCGATCCTGCTCCTGGTGTCGGGCGCACACCGGGTCGCACTCGACCGCACCGGCGAGCGCCTCGGCGGCACCCTGGCGCCGGCACCCCGCTCGGTGGTCGTCGAGGTCACCGGCCAGCCTGTCGGTGGTGTCGCCCCGCTCGGACACCCCACCAACCTCCCGACCTACATCGATCGGTCACTGAAGGACCACGCGGAACTGTGGGCGGCGGGTGGATGCGCCAACACGCTGTTTCGAACCACGTACCGCGAACTGATGCGCGTCACGGCGGGAATCGACGTGGACGTGGACTGAAGGGGTACCGCTCGGCTACCACCCGAAGTGCCACGCGCGGTACACTTCGACTCATGACCGACCGAGCGTGGAGCCGCAGGCACGTCGACCTGTGCCGCACCCGCTCGAGCCTGTGTGCGCGCTGAGATACGCACCAGCCCTTCTCCTTTCCCGGCAACCGCGATAGTCACCCGCGGCATATGCGTCATGCGGCGCGCCGATGTCCATTCTCCGAGCGGAGTCTTCGAATGACCACCGACCACCTCGAACGCGCAACCGGCACCTCCTCAGTCGATGAGCCGGAACTCGTTCTCATCGTCCAAGTTTCGGACACGGGCGCTGTCCACCCCGGCGACCTCGCGGCACTCGCCGACGCGCTCCGCGAAACAGCGACCGGCCTTCTTCCCGGCGCACGCACCCACACGCTCCTCAGCCCGGGGCCCGCACCGCTCGTGGTGGACCTGCCCGCTCGCGGCCTGGTGCTCGACGGCAGCCGAGTAGAGCTGAGCCACACCGAATTCGAGATTTTTTCGTATCTCGTCGATCGCCCTCACACAGCGGTTCCCCGATCGACTCTGCGTACCCTCGGTGCCGGCTACATCGATCCCGAACGCGGCAACCGGGGCGTCGATGCACACGTCTCCCGTATCCGGTCGAAACTCGGCAGGTTCGGCGACATCGTCACCACTGTCCGAGGCGCCGGCTACCGCTTCGACCCCGACGCGCGCGTCCACGTCGTCACCCCTCTCCACCGACGAAGCGCCTAGAGCACAAGCGAAGGGGCAGGAGAAATCTCCTGCCCCTTCGCTCGTCCCAGTTCGGCCTACGACGCGCGTGCCGCGGGACCTGCCCCTTCACCGAACCGTCGCAGAACCTCCACAACAGTCGGTGACACCGTCAGCAGTCCGCGGGCTTCGAGCCACGGGAGCGTGCCGTCGACGAGATGTTCCACCGTGAACGGCGCCGTCGACGGAATCAGCGTGACGCCGTCTGCCACCCCGACGGAATGGATGTCGGCGATCAGGCTCGCGAGCCCGTGCGGCGTTCCCACATAGGACAACGTGCTCGGACCCCGACGGGCAATCCCGTCGGTCCGAGCGTGGCGGATCCGCGCGGCACGTGCATCGGGATCGACGACCACCTCGAGGTCGACGAGCACCGTCACCGCGTCGGGGTCGCGGCCCTCCGCGACGGCCTCGGTACGGATCCGGTCGCGAATCTTCGCTGTTTCCCGCAGGTCTGCGGCGCGAACCCGGATTACGTTGCCGGACGGCGCGGCAGGGTCGAGCGGAGGATCGTCGGGACGGCCGACGGTGAGATCGGCCCAGTAGTCGGGTCCGGATTGCCCGGAGAGTTCGACCGCGACGCGCAGCAACCGCCGCGTCCGGTCCCGGTACGTGGAATCGGTATCGGACATGAGTAACCTCTCGAATGAGCCGTGATGCGGCAGCAGCTGAAAAGCGCGCGGAGAGAACTCAGTCCGGACAGGTACCGGAGGCGGTGCGGCACAGATCGACATGCCGGCGGCACCAGTGCGCCGTTGCAGTCGCCTCCGAGGTCATGACGAGAACCCTACCTACCCCATGGGGAATTGTCGACCACAACACTCACACTCAGATGCATTGCGACGCACCCTCTCCCGACTGCGCGAGTCCGGGCCGGGTTTCCGGTGCCGGGCTCCACACGCCGCCGGTCTTCGCGTGCGTCCACGCAGGTCCTTGCGCGACCAGAGTGCGCAGCGCGGCGAGCAACCGGTCCACGTCTGCCGACGAGCTCCCCAGCCCCAGCGACGCGCGCACCGCCCCACCCGGGCGTCCCACGCGTGCGAGCAGCGGGTGCGCGCAGAAACGCCCGTCGCGCACTCCGATTCCGTGCTCGGCCGAAAGGTACGACGCCACCTCACCCGGTTCGTATCCATCCACGGTGAAGGTCACGATGCCGACGCAGTCTTCCGAGTCGTCCCACAACTTCAGGATCTCGACGCCCTCGATGCCGCTCAATCCGTCGACGAGCAGGCGGCACAGTTCTTCCTCGTGCCGCGCCGCGGCCTCGGTGTCGAAACCGCCGAGGGTGTCGCATGCCGCGGCCAGGGCGGCAACCCCGAGTACGTTCGGTGTTCCGGCCTCGTGTCGCGCAGGGGCACAAGCCCATTCGGCACCGTCGAGAGTCACCTCGCGCACCGCGCCGCCACCGGCGAGGTACGGCTCGGCGGTGTCGAGCCAGTCGCGGCGTCCCACGAGCACTCCGGCGCCGAACGGGGCGTAGAGCTTGTGACCGGAGAAGGCGAGGTAATCGATTCCGTCGGCGGTGAGATCCACGCTGCGGTGGGGCACCAACTGCGCACCGTCGACGAGAATCCGCGCACCGCACGAATGAGCGAGGGCGGCGAGCTCGGAGATCGGCAGCACTTCACCGGTCACGTTGGAGGCACCCGTGACGGCGAGCAGCGCGGCCGGCGCCCGGTTCAGCTCCTCGGCGATACGCTGCACGGTCTCCGCGATCGAGTCGGCCGCCACGACAACCCGGGAGTTCTTCCACGGGAGGAGATTCGCGTGATGCTCGATATCGAGCACCACGACGTCACCGGGCACCGCACCCGCCAGCAGGTTCAGCGAATCGGTCGTGTTGCGGGTGAAAACGACGACCTGATCGGTGCCGGCACCGACGAAGCGCGCCACCGACTCTCGCGAATCCTCGTAACTCGCGGTGCTCACCCGCGAGGCGTATCCGGCGCCGCGATGGACGCTCGCGTAGTACGGCAGCAACTCGGCGATGCGTTCGGTGACTGTGGCGAGAGCGGGTGCACTCGCCGCGTAATCGAAGTTGGCGTAGGTGCAGGTGCCGCCCTGCACGAGCGGCACCTGCACATCACATCCGGAGACGTGTGCGAACGGCGCGATGCAGGCGGTGGCAGATGCAGCAGTCATGACAAAATCCCTCGTCGATCCAGGGACCCGTCGGTAATCGCCACGACGAAGGGAAACGATCGCCGGCGGAGTCCGCGCTTGCCGTGTCCGGTATTGGAATCACAGCCAGGTCGTCACCCGGAGCACCCCACCGCGGAGGAGGGTTGCCGACCAGCAAGCCGGGGCTCGATGCTGGTACTCATGACCTGCCGAAGAGGATTGCAGTCGGGCGGTCCCGTGTCAAACCGGATGTGGTGCGCCGACCGCGACAGTGCGGACGAACGCCGCGGACCTGCCGAAATACCGCCTCCGAGTCGGGCGGGGCGCGACACACCCGGGCCCTGCGATGTGCCCCGACGTTCACCTCGTGTCCACTTGAACGTGAGATAACCGGAGCACCATCGAGTAGAAGGACGCCGCGGACTTGCCTGCCCCACTCCCCGCTGAACCCCGCAGCTCTGTGATCCCCGCAGAGTTTCTTCGCGCGTCACACGCACCGCCGGCCCGCACCCTCGTCGACATCCTGCGCGCGACCGCCGAGGCGCATCCCGACGCACCGGCGATCGACGACGGCACCGGCGTCATCGGCTACGCGGAACTACTCGAGAAAGTCCGGGTAGGCGCGTACGCCCTCCTCGACGCCGGGGTCGGTGCGGGCGATCGGGTCGGGGTTCGGATGACCTCGGGCAGAGCCGAACTGTATGTGACCATCCTGGCGATCCTGGCCGCGGGCGCGGCCTACGTTCCCGTGGACGCCGACGACCCGGACGAACGCGCCGACCTGGTGTTCTCCGAGGCCCGGGTGACCGCCGTCGTCACCGACGACGGCATCGGTCCCGGTACCGCTCCCGTACGGGCCGACCCGCCGCTGCGCGGTCCACGGCTCGAGGACGATGCGTGGATCATCTTCACGTCGGGGTCGACCGGCACTCCGAAGGGTGTGGCGGTGACCCACCTCAACGCCGCCGCGTTCGTCGACGCCGAAGCGCGATTGTTCTGCCGAGACGCTCCGATCGGGCCGGGAGACCGGGTACTGGCCGGCTTGTCGGTCGCATTCGACGCCTCGTGTGAGGAGATGTGGCTCGCGTGGCGCCACGGCGCGTGCCTGGTGCCCGCTCCGCGCTCATTGGTCCGGTCCGGCATGGACCTCGGCCCGTGGCTGATCTCGCGTGACATCAGTGTCGTCTCCACCGTGCCGACCCTCGCCGCGATGTGGCCGGCCGAATCTCTCGAAGCGGTGCGGCTGCTCATTTTCGGCGGCGAGTCCTGCCCGCCGGACCTCGTCGAACGGCTTGCCGTTCCGGGACGAGAGTTGTGGAACACCTACGGTCCGACGGAAGCCACCGTCGTCGCGTGCGCCTCACTCATGGACGGCTCCGGGCCGGTCCGCATCGGGCTGCCCCTCGACGGCTGGGATCTCGCTGTCGTCGACGCCGAGGGCAACCCCGTCGCCGAGGGAGAAGCCGGTGAACTCGTCATCGGCGGCGTGGGACTGGCGCGATACCTCGACCCGGCGAAGGACGCCGAAAAGTACGCGCCCATGCCGAGTCTCGGATGGTCGCGCGCCTACCGCAGCGGTGACCTCGTCGTGCTCGACCGGCAAGGACTGCTGTTCCAGGGGCGTGCCGACGATCAGGTGAAGATCGGCGGACGCCGCATCGAACTCGGTGAGGTCGACAATGCCTTGCAGAACCTGCCGGGCGTCGCCGGCGCCGCCTGCGCCGTCCGTACGACGGCGACGGGACACTCGGTTCTCGTCGGCTACCTCGCCTCGACGGACCCCGACTTCGATCTGGCGGCCGCGCACGACCTCCTGTCCGAGCAGCTTCCTGCCGCCCTCGTGCCCCGGCTCGCCCGGGTCGACGAACTCCCCACCCGAACCTCGGGGAAAGTGGACCGCAACGCCTTGCCGTGGCCGCTCCCCGGCGCAGACGCCGACTCGATCGACGCCCTCGGTCTCGACCCCACCGCCGCGTGGCTGGCGGGGTTGTGGACGGACATCCTCGGCGCTCCCATCGACGGCCTGGACGACGATTTCTTCGAACTCGGCGGGGGTTCGCTCGCAGCCGCCCAGCTCGTCACCGCCATTCGTGCCCGCTACCCGGAAATGACCGTCGCACAGCTGTACGACCGGCCACGCCTCGGGTCCCTCGCCGTCTACCTGGACGAACTGGCTCCGACGACCGCTGCCACGCACCGCGTGGTCGCTCCGGTGTCCCGTCGCGCACAGTTCGCGCAGATCGTCGCGACCGTGCCGCTCATGACGCTCACCGGACTGCAGTGGGTCGTCTGGCTCGCGATCCTCAACAACGTCGTCAGCCTGGTCGTCGACGTGCCGTGGACGGTTACCCTGTCGTGGTGGTGGACCGCGTTCGGTGCCGCCCTGTTCCTTACCCCTCCCGGGCGCATGGCGCTTGCCGTCGTGGGAGCGCGGCTGCTGCTCCGCGATGTGGTTCCCGGAAGTTACCCGCGGGGCGGCTCGGTGCACCTGCGACTGTGGACGGCGCTACGCCTGTCCGACGCCGTCGGAGCAACCAACATTTCGGGCGCCCCGTGGATGCGGAACTACGCTCGTGCCCTGGGAGCGAAGGTGGGACGAGATGTCGACCTCCACAGCCTTCCCCCGATCACCGGGCTCCTCGAACTCGGCGACGGCTGCTCGATCGAACCCGAGGTCGATCTGTCGGGTCACTGGATCGACGGCGACCTCGTCCACATCGGCACCATCCGGGTGGGTGCCGGCGCGGCCGTCGGTGCCCGCTCGTTCCTCGCCCCCGGTGCGCGCATCGGCAAGAATGCCGAAGTCGAGGCCGGCTCCGCGGTGTTCGGGCGCGTGAAGTCCGGGCAGCACTGGGCTGGGTCGCCGGCCAAGAAGATCGGCAAGGCCGACCGTCCCTGGCCCTCGGAGGCACCACCCCGCGGAGCCCGCTGGATTCCCGTCTACGCCTTGACCTCCGTCCTCCTCGGCGGCCTGCCGATCGCGTCGATCGCGGCAGGTGTCGCGTTACTCGTGTGGTGGGTGCGCGACACCGCGACCGTCGCAGACGCCGTTCCCCGGTCCCTGGCGATGCTTCCGGTCGCGGCGTTGCTGACCATGTTCGTCTTCGCACTCACCACGCTGATCGCCGTGCGACTGTTGTCGATTCGTATGACGGAGGGCTGGCATCCGGTCCGGAGCCGCGTCGGCTGGCAGGTGTGGGCCACCGAGCGTCTGATGGATTCGTCGCGCACCTTCCTCTTCCCGCTGTACGCGTCGATGCTCACGCCGGGCTGGCTCCGGCTCCTCGGCGCAGACATCGGCAAGGACGTCGAGGCGTCGACGGTGCTCATGGTGCCCAAGTTCACGAAGGTCGCCGACGGAGCCTTCCTGGCCGACGACACGATGGTCGCGTCGTACGAACTCGGGGGCGGCTGGCTCTACATCTCGCACGCGAAGGTCGGAAAGCGGGCGTTCCTCGGTAATTCCGGTATGGCGGCGCCCGGCCGTCGTGTCCCGAAGCACGGTCTCGTCGCGGTCCTCTCGGCCGCGCCCCAGAAAGCGAAATCGGGGTCGTCCTGGCTCGGCAGTCCCCCGGTGCGACTGCGCCGCGCTGCGGGTGACAGCGATGCGAGCCGCACCTTCGCACCGTCGCCGAAGCTGCGGATCGCCCGCGGTCTCGTGGAGACCTGCCGGCTCGTTCCGATGATCGTCACGTTCGGGATCGGGCTGGGAGTCCTCTTCACGCTCAACACGCTCGCGTCGCACTTCGGGTACCGGATCGCCGTCCTGCTCGGCGGTGTGGTGCTGATGGCCGCCGGCGCGGTCGCGTGCCTGGTGACGATCGCGGCGAAATGGCTGATCGTGGGGCGCATCGGCCGAGAAGAACATCCGCTGTGGAGTTCATTCGTGTGGCGCAACGAAGTATCGGACACCTTCGTCGAGACCGTCGCCGCGCCGTGGTTCGCCCGCGCGGCGACGGGCACCGCGGCCACGAACCTGTGGCTGCGCGCACTCGGTTCCACGATCGGACGCGGAGTGTGGTGCGAAAGCTACTGGCTGCCCGAGGCGGACCTCGTGACGCTGGGCGACGGCGCGACAGTGGAACGCGGGTGCGTTGTACAGACACACTTGTTCCATGATCGGATCATGGCCATGGACACCGTGACGCTCGGCGCCGGCGCGACCCTCGGCCCCCAGTGCGTCGCGCTACCCGCATCGGGGATCGGTGACGGCGCCACTGTCGGACCCGCATCTCTGGTGATGCGCGGCGACGTCGTGCCACCGTCGACCCGCTGGCAGGGCAACCCGATCTCGGCGTGGACGTCCCCGGGCGACTGGTCACCGCGGTGAAACCGATCAAGGCCGCGAAGCCGGTGCCGCCCGTGACCGCCGACCGTCCCCTCGACCCGTACCTGCCGACCAGCGGCAACCGTGGCTACCGCGTGTCGCGGTACGAACTCGATCTCGCCTACAAGATCATGGCGAACCGGTTGGAGGGCCGGGCCGTCATCATCGCGACGACCACCGATGTGCGGGGAAAGTTCGCACTCGACCTCGCACCGTCGATGCGCGTGTCCAAGGTGACGGTCAACGGGCGACGACCCGCCAAGTTCGTGCACCGCGGCGGCAAGCTCACCGTCACCCCCGCGGACGCCATCCCCGCGGGCGCGGTGCTGACCATCTCCGTCCAGTACGCCGGCACCCCCACACCGCTCCACACCATGTGGGGTGATGTCGGGTGGGAGGAACTCGAGGAGGGCTCGCTCGTCGCGAGCCAGCCCAACGGCGCTCCGTCGTGGTTTCCGTGCGACGACCATCCCGGATCGAAAGCGACCTACCGCATCTCGATCACCACGGACGCGCCGTTCCAGGCGATCGCGAACGGAACGCTCGTCCACAAGACGACCAAATCCAGCCGGACCACGTGGGTCTACGAGCAACCCGAGCCGATGGCGACGTACCTGGCGACCGTGCAGATCGGGCACTACGAGATGCGCGCGATCGCGTCGTCGCCGGTGCCGCAGTACGCGGTACACCCGGCACGCCTGCGCGACGCGTTCGACAAGGACTTCGGGCGGCAACAGGAGATGCTCGAGTTGTTCACGCGCCTGTTCGGCCCGTACCCCTTCGCGCACTACACGGCCCTGGTGACCGACGACGACCTCGAGATCCCCATCGAGGCGCAGGGTCTGTCCACGTTCGGGGCCAATTTCTGCGACGGGCACAGGACCGAAGAACGGCTCGTGGCACACGAATTGGCTCACCAATGGTTCGGCAACAGCCTGACTCTGTCTCGCTGGTGCGACATCTGGCTCCACGAAGGTTTCGCGTGTTACGCCGAGTGGCTGTGGTCCGAGAACTCCGGTGGTCCGTCTGCCCAGGCCCTCGCGGCCGACGCGTATCGCGGCCTTTCCCGCAAGCCCCAGGACATCCTCCTCGAGGATCCCGGCGCGAAGGACATGTTCGACGACCGGATCTACAAGCGCGGAGCGCTCACCCTGCATGCGTTGCGCCTGACTCTGGGCGACGACTCGTTTTTCACGCTTCTCCGGACATGGACGTCGGAACATCGCCATTCCAACGTCACGACGACACAATTCAAAGATCTCGCTGCTCGCTTCTCCGACACCTCGCTGCGCCCCCTGTGGGATGCGTGGCTGGGCCAGAAGGAACTTCCGGCACCCCCGAGAATCTGATCGGCGGAGAATCTGATCGGCGGGGACGGGACGGTTCAGGGCAGATCGACCTGCGACGCGAGCCAGCGACCGTCGACCAGTTCCATGGTCATCACGACGCGGCTGCGGTCGAGCCGCGGCTCGGGAACGAGTGCATTGGTCACGGACTGGTCGATGAACAACAGCACCTCGACCTTCGTCGGTGTCGCGGACTTGATACCCGACTCCACGACGACACCCTCGGCCTGCGCCTGATTGTCGATCAGCAACTGCCGGAGTTGCTCACTCGACTCCGCGTACATCTTCTCGAACTCGCCGGTTGCCCCGTCGAGGACTGCGGCGAAATCACTCTCGAGGTCGGCACCGACCGAGGTGAGGGTGACGGCGTACTGCCGTGCGACGTCGGAGGCCTCACGGGCTGCGCTCTCGACGGCCTTCGCGTCGCGCAGTTGCACACCGAACACCGCGGCTGTCGCAGTTGCAGCGAGTGCGAGAACCACCAGCACCGCGAACCCTGCCCTGCGGAACGTCCGGGATACCGACGGCCGCCCGTCCCCGGCGGGGTTCGCCGGTGTCGTGCCGTCCGCCTGCGTATCCGGTGATTGGGTGGCGGTGGCATTTTCGGTGACGGTGGCCCTTTCGGTGCCGGCCACGTCTTCTCCGACTGTCGCGATCTCGGTACTCATGTGCGTTCTCCATTCGGGCTGTCGGTAACCGGCTCAGTTGACGCTTTCCCAGTGCATGGTCGGACCGCCGTATTCGAGCGGAACCGTCCGAGGCCCGATGGGAGTCGGATCTGCGCGCCGAAGCGGATCTGCACCCGGCGGCAATCCGGCCGCACCTTCCTCTCCCACAGGGCGCGGCGCATTGCGCGCGCCCCGAACGAGAGTCGACGGATCGGGGTTGTTGCAGTACGTGTACAGAAACGGCTCGGGGAAACTCGGAATCGTCGGCGACTCACGCGGCAGGTCGTAGTCGCACGAATATCGAGGGTAGATGTTGACGAGAGCCCAGACGCCGTCGTCACGGAACGCCGTCATGAGCGCCTCCAGCGTGGACCCGTCCCGCTCGCTCGGGAAGAAGAACTCTTCGAGCGCGGGCACCCTCACGTACGCCATCTGCGCGACGGTGGTGAGATTGCCCAGCAGCTGCACCATCGTGGGCGAATTCTCGGCGATGATCGCGTCGGCCGCCGCCATCGTGTCGGGAGCCGTCTGCACGAACGACCGGAATCCCTCATCCATCGATTCGATTCCACCGAGCGTGTGCTCCATTTCTGCCGACACGGCCTGCAGGCCGGGCGCGGCGTCGGCAAGCGTCCCGAGCACGACCTTCCCGGTGCGCAGGAGCGTGCCCGTCTGCGGCAGCACTCCGTCGAGTGCCGAAATGAGAAACGTGCCGCCGTCGACGATGTCGGACAGTTTCCGGGGTCCTTCCGGTCCGACACCGAGTTCGTCCACGATGGTCTGCAACGACGCCGGATCGATTTGCGCGAGCATGCCGTCCATGTCGTGCATGAGCGCCGACAACGGGACGGGCGTGGTGGTGTCGTCCGACGAGATGTCCGCTCCGTCTTCGAGATACGGACCGTCGTCGGTAGTGGGCCGGAAGTCGAGATACTGTTCGCCCGCGAGCGACAGTCCCGCCACCCGCACCTCACCACCGAGAGGAATCCGGGTCCGGGAATCGATTTCCGCCAGCACGACAACGCCGTCGCCGGTCAGGTCTACGGAGGTCACACGTCCGACGGGTACACCACGGAGGGCCACGTCGCGCCCCGGAAGGATGCCGCCGGAATCGTCGAAATGGACTCGTACGCGGATCGTTCCGCCCGACAGCCCCATTTCGAAGACACCGAACACCAGATAGCCGACACCCAGGACTCCGGTCATCACGAGTGCCGCGAGCGACAACCCCAACCGATGGGCGTTACCGATGCGGACCCCGGACACCACCCCGCCTGCAACCACGTCCGGTACTCGCCGCACTCCTGGCCGGTGGGTCATCCTCCCGCCTCCAGCCGGCCTTGCAGACGTGTCAGTGTGTACGTCAGCGTTCCCACGAAGGCTTGCCAATCCGTGTCGTCGGGCAACCGGCTTCCCGGATCGCCCGGGTGCCCCGGAATCGGCTCGGATCCGATCACCAACTGCTCGAGGTCCGCGTCGGTGTTCGCCGCCGTGCTGCTCGTGACTTTCATGATCGGTGCCAGCAATCTGTTGACGGCGGAGAGCTCGGCCTCCGGATCGGTCGCCGCCGCATTCAGCTCTGCCGCAATGCGGTTGATGTCTGCGATCATGCTGCGGGTATCGGTGTCCTGCACCGCCGGAAATCGCTGGATCTGCCGGCTGATGCGGTCGACTTGCGAGACCAGATCGAGCACCTGCGACGTCTCGGCGGCCACCACGTCCAGTGCGGGCCGCGCCGCGAGTACGACGTCGTCGATCGTCGACCGGCGCTCCGAGATCGTCGTGATCAGTTGATCCGTACGGACGAGCGTCTCCTCGATCTCGTCGGTACGTCGTGCGATCAGCCCGAGCAGTCGCGTCGATTCGTTCACGAGATTCGCGAGGTTGTCGCCACGTCCCCCGACCGCCTCCCCCAGACCGTTGACGATCTTCGTGAAATTGCGGAGGGCACCGCCGTTGACGAGAACCGATGCAGTGGAGAGCAATTCCTCGAGGGTCGCTGCCGCCGAGGTCGAAGACAGCGGAATGGTGTCGCCTTCCCGGAGTGGCGTGGCGCCGGTGGCCTCGGGCGGCGGCTGCAAGGCCACGAACACATCGCCGAGGGGGGTGGCCGAACGAAGTTCGGCGGTCGTACCTGCCTCGACGGTCACGCCGCTCGCGATGCGCATCGTGACCACCGCTGTGTAATCCTGCACCACCATCGACGCGACTTCACCGATGTCGGCTCCCGACAACTTCACCTTTGCCTTCGTCGGCAGGTTCAACGCGTTCTCGAAAGTCGCGTGCAGTGAATACGACTCGCCGCCCACTCCCGGTTCGGGCAGTGGAAGATCTTCCAATCCGACGGAGCATGCCGTCGTGGCGAGCACCGCCGCCCCCGTACCCACGACCGCCATCCGGCGCCACCACGAGCACATCATCTCGGAAGCCCCGCGATTCCCTCGAGCATCGAGGCGATCCCGAATCCCGGACCGAAGTCCTTCAGGGTGCCCGTGCTGCACCCGAGGTCGCGCATCTCGAGAAGAGTGCATACCTGGGACACGAGTTCTCCGTCGAAAAAGACCTTCTCGAGTTGCGCGTGTACCCGGGCGGCCCCGGTCTCCTGATCGATCGCGTTGTACGCGTTGTCCATCAGCAGCGGCGCAAGATCGAGAAACTCGCCGACCTCGTTGCGGTAATCGGCGAGCGCACGGGTGACGGTCTCCGCATTCGTCATCGTGGAGCGAATGGGTTCACGGTTGTCCTGCAACAGAGAGGTCGCCTGCGCGAGAACCTCGTTGATGTGCGTGCCGGTATCCCCCCACCCGAGATTCGACTCGGCAAGCACCTCGCTCAGCCTTCGGGTCGCCTCTCCGAACTCTCGGATATCCGCGTCGTTCGCGGCGGCGGTGCTGCTCAGGACGGAGAGGTTGTCGACGATCGCGGTCAGTTGGTTTCCGGTTGCGGCACCCTGGTCCGAACTCAGCTTCATCGCTTCGGACAGCCTCCCGAGTGCACTTCTGATCCCGACTCCGTTCCCCGCGGTCATGCCGACGCCGAGGTCGAGCAAACTCGATACCGGACCGTTGCCCTCACCGTCACCCTCGAGTTCCAACGCCATCGTGTCGGCCATCGCCAGCAGTCTGTCGAACTCGATGGGAGTCCGGGTGCGGTCGAGTTCGATGGTGTCGTTGTCCTGCAGCACTTCCCCGCCCGCGTAGACGGGAGTGAGTTCGACATGCCGGTCTGTCAGCACCGAGGTGGACACGGCGACCGCCTGGACGTCCGCCGGGATGTCGGTACCGCCGTCGATCTCCATCGTGACGGCCACGTGAGTACCCCGGGCCTCGATGGTGGTGACCCGGCCGACCGCAATGCCGAGTACCGCGACCTCATTTCCCTCGTAGAGTCCTGCTGCACTGTCGAAGCGCGCGGTGACGGTGATCGAGTCCGGTTCGGCCGATACGCGGCCGGCAACGACAGCAGCTACGGCGACGACCATCGCGGCGATCACCACTGTGACCAGAACGGTCCTCGATCTCATTCGCACTCCCCGAGGTAAGCGGTCAGGCTGGGGTCGCTGGTGTGACCGGCCAGAGCGCACATCCACGAATCGATCATCGGCCCTGCCGGTGCGGTGAAATCGACCTCGTTGGCCGTCCCCGACGCGTTCGCGAAGTTCCTGATCGGTACCGGAAGGATCTGAAGGATGTTGCGGAACAATGCGTCGTTGTTGCTCAACGTGTGCAGCAGCCCGCTGAGGCTCGATATGAGCGAGTCGATCTCCGTACGGTCGTCGACGACGACCGAGTGAAGGACCTCGACCAGTTCCGCCGTCGAGGTCAGCAACCGCTGGATCAGGTTCTGCCGGGACTCGAGTTCGTGCATCAGATCACGACCGTCCCGCACCAGGGAACCCAGACTGTGTTGCTGCGCGCGCACGATGCTCGTCATCGACGCGGTGGCTTCCAGGATCGACCCGATCTGATCGCGTCGATCGGCGACGGTGCCCGACAGGCTCTCGATATTCGCCATCACCTGAGGCAACAGCGCGGGAACCCCGTCGAGTTCGGCGGAGAGCGTGTCGAGTGTCGTGCCCAGCCGTTCCGCGTCCACGTGCTCGAACGTCGTGGTTGCGTCGGCCAGGACGGCCTGCAGGTCGTAGGGGACCACGGTGTTCGAGAGTGGAATCCGGTTGTCCGGTAAGGGTGTTGCACCGGCCGGACGAAGTTCCACGTAACGGGATCCGAGCAGTGTGGTGAGCTTGATCGAGGCGATCGTGTCGACGCCCAGATGCACACCCCGATCGATGTCCATCTCGACGAGCACGTGTTCTCCGTCGAGCCGGGTGGCTTCGACCGTCCCGACCTGGATACCTGCGATCGTCACACCGTCACCGGGTGTGATCCGCGCGGCCTGCGCGAACTCGGCTTCGTACCGCACCGAGCCGAACCCGGCACCGGAGACGACCACGGTGGCCGCCAGTGCCACGATGATGGCGAGGACCGTGAGGGTGCCCAGCAGGAGCGGACTTCGGTCCTCGAGCGTGGGCTTCCGCGCTCGCGTGGTTGCCGTCTTCTCCGGCATCATGCGCATCACCCGCACACCGGGGAGTACGTGGCACGGCCCTCGGGCGTGGCCTGCGCGACGAGCGTCGGAATGACGTTGCTCAGAGCGGGTATCAGCGTGACGTTGAAGTTGCACAGGTACGTGCTGAGATAGCTGCCGTCCTGGCTCACCCGGGCGAGGCCCTTGAGCAGCGCCGGCAGGTTCCTCCCGAAATACTCGAACTCCTCCAGGTTGTCCATGTAGTGCTCGGTGAATCCAGGCTCCCTGGCAAGCATGTCGTGCAGATCGGGCTGTATCTCCGCAGTCAGAGTGGCAAGGCGGTCGACGGTCGTGGCGATCGAGTCCATCGACTCGATCGTCTCGGTGCGCCTCGCCGACAGTTCCGCCAAGATCGCCCGCGCGCTGCCGATGACGGAGTCGACGTCCCCGCTCTGCGTCGCCAGATCGTTGATCACTCCGTCGAGATCGACGATGATGTCGCCGAGAATCCTGTCCGGCTCGGCCAGGGACTCTGCCAGACGGGATGTTTCGGCCACGAGCGTGGTCACGGATCCGGCGTCGCCCTGCAACGCAGCGATGATCGCTCCGGTGATCTCGTCCACCTGCTCCGGATCGAGAACGCTGAAGAGGGGTTCGAAACCGTTGAGCAGCACACTGATATCGAAGGACGGCTCGGTTCGCTCGAGCGGTATCTCGGTGTGCGCGGGAAGCGGGGTCGCGGACCCGCCGTCGCCGAGCGACAGACCGAGATACCGCTGGCCGATGATGTTCTGATAGGTGATCGCGGCTTCGGTGTTGTCGTACACGACCTGATCCGACTCGATGCGGAAGGCAACCCGCGCAACCGTGTCGTCGAGTTCGATCGAATCGATGCGGCCCACCCGGACACCGGCCATCCGCACGTCGTCTCCCACCCTGAGCCCGGACACGTCGCTGAAGACCGCGCTGTACGGTGTCGTCGAGCCGTTCACGCCGCGCTGGAGGGTAACGAGCACCGGCCAGGTCAGCGCGATGGACACGATCAGGAACAGGCCCAGGCCTATCAACGGTGTGCGGTAGCTCATCTCGGCGCTCCGTCCGCGTCGGGGATGATGCTCACGACGGCTCCACGCGCCACAGGGCCGAGAAGCAACTCGGCTGCGGCCGACGCATCGCCTCCGAGAATCTTGCCGAGGAGGTCCTTCTCCTGCTCGCCGCCGACCGGACCGACGTTTCCACCGACCGGCACGGTGCTGACGATCGGCGGCTCCCTGTCCAGGGACGAGATCGGCGGCGCTCCCGTGTCCGGTGCGGTGGCGCAGCTCGCACCTGCGAGGTCACCGTAGCGAGGACAGTCGGCTCGTGTGTACATGCGGTGCGGTGTGAACTGGAAGATGAACTTGCCCATCCCCCGCTCCTCGCCTTCCGGCCAGAAACTCTCGAACCATTTGTCGGAGATACGGCGCATCCTCACGGTGATCGGCGTGAACGCGGACGACCCGTCCGCCACTACGCCCAGTACAGGCGTCAACGCCGCCGTAACCCCCATCACCGTGTCCGCGTGTTTCTCCATGCCCGTTGCCAGCGAGGACAGGGTGTCGGCGCCGGCAGCGAGGAAGGTGTCCAGTTCGGCCCGCTGCTCGGTGATCGTGCGCATCGGAACGACAGCGTGATGGACGGCGTCGAGCAGGTCCGGCGCCGACTCGCTGAGCCCCCGCACGGCGTCCGACAGGGCAACCAGTGTCGACGGTCCTCCGTCCGGCGTGAGGACGGCTCCGACCTCCCGCACAATTCGGTCGAGTTGCGCCCCGGCGGTGACGATGTCGTCTCCACGCCGGTCGGTGGCCTCGGCCACGGCGGCGAGAACACCGAGAGTGTGCTGCATTTCGGCTCTCGCTGTCGCGGCTGTGATCTCGCGAAGCTTCGTCAGTGCGGTCTGCAACTGCACGGTCGACAAGCTGGTGTCCTGGAGGATCGTCGACCCGTCGTGCAGCGGTGGCGCCGCACCGTTGTCGACAAGTTGGACCGACGACACGGCGAAGACATTGCTCGGCACGACGCGGGCCGTCACACTGCCCGGAATACTCTGTGCGTACTCGGGTTTCAACGACATCAGTACGACCCCGGCACGCTCTCCCTCGGGCCGGCGAACGTCGCTGACCTCCCCCACGAGGACCCCGCGGAACTTCACGTCCGAACGGGCAGGCAGACCGTCCCCGATGTCGGACAATGCCGCCTCGACGTCGACCGTCTCCGTGAATCTGCCGTCGACCTTCACGCCGACGAGGACCACCAGCGTCACAGCGACGAGCAACGCGACGGCGCCGGCAGCGAACAGCCTGGCGGGGGTCATCTGCCCGGTATCGCTTTCCAGGATGATCGCCATCCGCTATCCCCCCAGCCTCGCACCCGACCCGATGCCCCACAGCGCGACCGTCATGAGGAGATTGACGACGATCATCGCGGAGATACTGGCGCGCATCGCGCGACCGGCAGCGGTGCCTACGCCCTGCGGGCCCCCGGAGGCATAGAACCCGTAGTAGCACTGGATCGTCGTCGTGATGATGACGAAGACAATCGTTTTGAGCAGCGAATAGAAGATGTCCGTGCCGCTGAGCACCAGGGCGAAATAGTGCTCGTACGTCCCCGACGAGACACCTCCGGTGAAACCGATGACGGCTTGCACCGCAACGTAGTTCACCGTGAGACACACGAGGTACAACGGAACGACGGCCACGACCGATGCGAGTAGCCGGGTGGTGACGAGGTACGGGATCGAGCGGATCGCCAGTGATTCCATCGCGTCGATCTCCTCCGAGATCCGCATCGCACCCAATTGCGCGGTGAACCGGCAACCAGCCTGCGCCGCAAATGCGAGCGACGCCATGATCGGTGCGAGTTCCCGGGTGGTCGCAGTCGACGCCACCATTCCGGTCGCAGGCTCGAGGCCCAGCAGATGCAGTGCGTTGTAGCCTTCGATCGCCACGATCGCTCCGGCGGACGCTCCCAGGACGATGATCACGCCTGCGGTGCCGCCGCCGACGACGAGCGACCCGTTTCCCCACGTGACATCGGACAGGATGCGCAAGAACTCTTTTCTGTAGTGACGCAGCGTCACAGGGACGGCCGCGACCGCGCGGAGCAGGAACACGACCATGTGCCCGAGACGCTGAATCGATCTGGCCTGTGCCCTGCCTGCGACGACGAACGGGCGCGTGCCGCGAGGCACGTACCGGGAGGCCACTCAGAACCCCGTCCGCGGGAACAGCAGCACATACACCTGCGTGAAGACGACGTTCACGATCATGAGCAGAAGGATCGAGGCAACGACGGTCGCATTGACGGAGTTGGCCACTCCCGCGGGCCCGCCCCGGGTCGACAGACCCTTCTGGCACGCGACGATGGCGACGATGGCGCCGAACACTGTCGCTTTGATCATCGTCAGCACGAAGTCCCCGATGGTCGCGAACGAGGCGAAAGTCGACACGAAACTACCGGGGGTGCCGTTCATGACGAACGCGTTGAAGAGATAGCCCGAGAGAAATCCTACGAAGCACACCAGCCCGGTCAGGGCGAGCCCGACCACGACGGCAGCGACGAGGCGTGGAACGACGAGTCGGCGGATCACCGACAAGCCCATGACTTCCATTGCGTCGATCTCGTCTCGGATCTTTCGGGACCCGAGGTCCGCGCACACCGCTGAACCGGCCGCGGACGCCATGAGCAGGGCCGCGACCATGGGCGCTCCCTGTTTGATGACTGCCAGGCCGCTCGCCGCACCGGCAAGAGAGGTCGCGCCTACCTGACCGGCCAGCAAACCGAACTGGATCGACAGAGTCACGCCGATCGGCACTGCGACGAACATCGTCGGCAATGCCGAGGCCGAAGCCATGAACGCGGCCTGCCGAACGAACTCCACGAACGGAAACCGCAGAGTGAAGACATCGATGAACAGATACTGGACAGCGCGGAAACCCAGGACGAATTGGCCGCCCACGGTCTCGAGTGCGGCAATCGGGTGACGACGAAGGTATCCCCGTGCCCAACCACCGATCTCGTTGACCGCGGGCG
This sequence comes from Rhodococcus sp. NPDC060084, assembly GCF_042730335.1. Taxonomy (NCBI): domain Bacteria; kingdom Bacillati; phylum Actinomycetota; class Actinomycetes; order Mycobacteriales; family Nocardiaceae; genus Rhodococcus; species Rhodococcus sp. NPDC060084. Next base: position 4,032 of record NZ_JBHWWX010000035.1, on the reverse strand, counting down.
TCGCCATCACCGCTCACCTTGCGTTCCGGCGCCGACCGGACCAGAGCTCAGCGGGAACCGGCAGCGCGACGCCGATCTCGAAATGGTCTGTGCCACGGCCGTTCCCCCTCGACAGTGAGAAAGCGCGTGCGCGGCGTTCGCCGGCACACCGAAAGCATCATCGAAAAGCGCTGCACGCGTAGGCATATCGGAGAAACTCGCAAACCGGAGCGATTCTCGGGCATATCGATTCGGGCGACGACCGTCGGGTCACCGACACGACGGCGCGCATCCAGGGGCAGGCTCGACGACCCGCGGGCGACCGGACGTCGAGACGAGATCTTCCCGCTCATCAAGGTAGAAGACAATTCTCATTCATGCAATGGATGTTTTCGAATTGCTTGCCGGCGGTGGGCGCGCCGTCGGCGTTATCGCAGGTCGGAGCGACCGCGCACGTTGCCGATCGCCCGGTCGGCGGCCTCGTTCTCGAGGACTCCCAGGCACCAGTCGATGAGCTCGATGGTTTCGGCATGCCCCGCGGTGACGCCCAATGCCTCCTCCATGACGACGACACGGGAAATGCTCGTCATCAGGACCGACACCACCACGGCCGGAATCCTCGATACGTCGTACTCGGTGCGTGCGAGAACCTGCTCGGCCGCGGCCAGCTGACCCACGCGGAACAGTTCCGAGTAACGCGCGATTTCCGCACGCAAGGCGGGACGATGGCGGGCCAGCGCGATGAACTCCATGGTCACCGCAACGCCGGTCGAGTCGGTACTGAAGTTCCACAACGCCCGCAGGGGGTGGGGCGCGTCCAGGATCGCTGCCTGGATCTGCAAGCCTTCTTCCGCACGACGCCGAAAGACCTCCATGAAGAGGTCATCCATGGTGCGGAAGTAATAGTGGACCAACTGCGGTTTGAGTCCGGCCTTCTCTGCAACCCGGCGCGAAGTAACTGCGGCGTAACCGCTTTCCACCATCAGCTGCTCCGCTGCGTCGAGTAGCACCGAACGATTCTTCGCGTCCGGTGCACCTATCCGCCTGGACGACGTCATGCCCCACCTCCGTTTCGCTGCGGCAGGTCGCCGGTTCGGGCCATGGTAGCCGCGCAAGGATTGTGTCCTTGACCACATTTACGCTTCCATGCTATCCATGTATCCAGCACTGCTAGGCAGGCGCTCAGCATCGGGCGAGGCTGACGTTGATCGGTACTACCGCAGTTGTGCACGTTCCCGTGCGCACGACGTCAGGAGACCCGATTGAACGACTTCGACTCGAAGGACTTCTTCACCGACCCGTCCTTCATTCCCGATCCACACCCCTACTTCGACCATCTCCGGTCCAGGTGCCCCGTGCAGTTCATCGAACCGCGCGGCGTTGTGGCGGTCACCGGCTTCGACGAATGCCTTGCGGTTCTGCGCGATACGTCGACGTACTCGAACATCAACGCCGCGACCGGCCCTTTTCCCGGTATGCCCTTCGAAGCAGACGGTGATGACATCACCGATCAGATCGAGCAGCACCGGCCCGAGATTCCGCTCAACGAGCACCTCGTCACCATGGACCCGCCGAAGCACACCCGGATCCGCAGGTTGCTCGGTGGTCTGTTCAGCCCGAGGCGACTCGAGGAGAACGAAGAGTTCATGTGGCGGCTCGCCGACCGCCTGATCGACACGTTCCACGGCGCCGGCAAGGTCGAACTGCTCAACGAATACGCGCAACCCTTCGCGCTGTTGACCATCGCAGATCTCCTCGGTGTGCCCGAGGCCGATCACGCCGCATTCGTCGCGCACCTGTCCACCCAAACTCCGGGCGCGATGGCCGAAGACGGCGCACTCGGCGCCAATCCTCTGGAATTTCTCGATTCCAAGTTCTCCCGCTACATCGAGTCCCGACGAGAGGAACCTGCCGGCGACGTCCTGTCGATACTCGCCGAGTCGACGTGCTCTGGCCGTATCAAGCGTCGGGTGTAGCGAACCAGCGAACAACACAATGTCGTCGGACCAAGAGATGAACGACTGCAGATCGGTGGACGGGACTCCGAACATGGTGCCAATGACCGCGGCAGGGAACGGTTGCGCGAAATCAGTCATGAAGTCCCCAGATCGCCGAGTTGCCATCTCTGCGATTAGGTCAACGGCAATCTGAGTGACCTTCGGTCGCAACGTCTCGATCAGCTGGCGTGTGAAGCCCTTGTTCATGAGCTGTCTCAGCTGGCGGTGCGTTGGTGGGTCCTGCAGCACCACCCAGCCCGCGACCGATTGGTTGAACGGCTCGAGTTCGGCACGGTTCTCCTCAGGGAACTGTGCAACGAAACCCGGGGCCTTCAGCGCTGCGGAGAACCGGTCGTCTCGCAGTACGTTGATTACGTCCTCGTACCTGGGCACGAACCAGGTACGACCGGTGTTGGCATCGGACAAGTGGATCGGTGCCGTCGCCCGCATGTCCGCGTAAACGGAGTAGGGGCTGCGCATGAACTCTGGGGTAATCTGCATGTTTCCCCGACCTCCCTTATTTGACAATCTGTCGCAAACCTAAGACGCCCCAACTGAACGGGCCAGTAGAGAGAACCAGCACTCGGTCGCCGGGATTGATGGCCTCCCCGTCGTGAAGGTCCGCAAGGTTAATGAGCCCATCGGCGGTGAAGACATGACCGTGCCTGGCGATGGTTCCCCTGAACACTCGGTCACGCGGGATCATCGCCGTGTCGGCGAAGTCGTCGAGTGTCGTGGCACTGTAGTTGTTGGCGACGAGCCACTGATATGAGTCCAGCCGGATCCCACTCACGTCAGAGAACTGCGTCAGGGCGCTGCGAACCCCCGCCATGAACCGAAAGTACTCCCGCAGCCCGGTCAGGCGCTGCGCCTGCGCTGCACCTGGAGTAGCTGCATGCCCGATGCCTTCAAGGACATACCCCTCACCCAATGCGGTAGATGCCAAGCAGGCCGCAGCGCCGTCGCCGTTGACCGTCACTCCGTTGGGCATCGCGCGGAACTCACCGTGACGTTGGGGCACTGCGTCTGTGACCACGATGAGCACGGTACGCATTCCACTCCGCAGCAGTCCCCGGGCAAGGCGCACAGCGCCGACTAGGTTGCCCGACTCGCCAAGCCACACGCCGACGAAGGGCACACTGGCCAATCCGAGACGATCCAACATCGCGGGCACAGTCACAGCGCCGTCAGGTTCACCCCCGGTGCGAGCACGTACCGTACACCACTGCGTCGACGGAATCGGCAGACACGTCGAGCTTGTGCAGCAGTGCTGCAATAGCAGCGCCAGCGAGCTCGGACGGCGGCTTGTCCGACACTGAACACAGATCAAACCCATAGGAACGCAGCCGATCAGCGAGTGCGCCCGCCCCCGCTACCTGCTCCACGGGTTGAAGGTCCCCGACAGCATAGACCGGTGGAGTGATGATGATTGCAGCCATTAGGCGGCGGCGCTGTAATGCGCCAGAACCTTGGTGATCAGACCGTCATCACCGACGAACAGGACCTCCGCTACCATCCGGCCACCGACACTGCGCATGTAAATCGTCACCGTGTCCACGCAGCGCAACACATCCACGACCTCGAATCGAAGGTCCGGATTCGCAGCTAGCGCCGTGCCGAAGTACTTCTCGAGCCCGTCATGACCTTGGACGACGTCACTCCCCATAGTCTGTCCGGCGAAGGGTGACACGAGCTCGATGTCCGGGGAGTACAGACGGACGATCTGCTCCAGGTCATGGGTGTTCCAGACCTCAATATGGTGCCGGACGAAGGTCTGGGCGTCATGATCAGTCCATGCCATTGTCAGGATTTTCCTATTCTGAGTCAGAGCTTGCGGAGAACGGTAGAGCTGAAAAGATGATTAGCGCCAATGCCGATGGCTAGGGCGCGCTGTCCTTGGGTCATGGCACCGGTCTTGTCGAGAGTCGCGAGCGTGATGAGCTGATCGTGCGCGAAGCAGTTGGCAGGTCCCCGATAGTCGGTCCGGTCGGTTCTAGAGCCGATTCCTACTTGCAGTCGATCAGTCGATCTCACACGCCACCGGCTGGTGCCGGTG
>NZ_JBHWWX010000034.1:0-47725 GCF_042730335.1 Rhodococcus sp. NPDC060084 | reverse complement strand
CCCCGAAAGGGGCGGGCCTTCGGTCGCGTACGGCCCGCCACAGTGCCGGTCGTCTAGGCTGCCGCTCATGGCAAAACTCGAGGTGTCGACCGAACTCCCCATGGACCCGCACCGTGCGTGGGAGAAGGCATCCCGGCTGCAGAGCTTCGACGAGTGGCTGACCATCCACGACGGCTGGCGCAGCGAACTCCCGGACACCCTCACCGCGGGCACGACACTGCAATCGGTGGTCTCGGTCAAGGGCCTGCGCAACCGCGTCACGTGGACGGTCGTGGAACTCGACGCACCGCACCACGTGGTGCTCCGCGGGACGGGCAAGGCCGGGACGAAGTTCTCGATGCGGCTCGCCGTCACCGCCGCCGGCGAAGGGTCTCGTCTGACGATGAAGATCGACCTCGGGGGAGCGCCGCTGTTCGGACCCATAGGGTCGGGAGTCGCTCGCGCGCTTCAGGGCGACCTGCAGGCGTCGCTCGACACGTTCGCGCGACTCTACGGCTGACCGGGCACGCTCCCGCCATTCTTCTGCGCCGCATTTTTTGCGCCGCACCCGCCTTCTTTCGCCGCTCCCGCCGTGGTGGTGCCTCGTCGCCGGTCATGATCGCTACGTCTGCAGCCCCGTTGTTCTTCGCCGATCGTGCATACCACGCCCTCCGTGCGGGGAAGCTTGATAGTGCGGGAGTACAGGCAGAGTCCGGCGCATGCCCCCGTGACGCGCACGGCGCCCGAGCGGATTCGTGGTTCCCGCACGTCGCTGTCAGCAGGCGGCGAGAACGGCAGCCGATGGCTCCGACCGCTACCGACGAGGTGTACGGCGGGCTGTCGAGGAACGGAGCGAGAACATGAGCATCCTGAACGAGACCTACACGCTTTCGAACGGCGTAACCATCCCCAAGCTCGGCCTGGGCACCTGGTTCATCGACAACGACAAGGCCGCCGACGCGGTGCGAGCCGCACTCGAGATCGGCTACCGCAACATCGACACCGCGCAGGCCTACGGGAACGAGCGCGGCGTCGGTGAGGGCGTCCGCACCTCCGGAATCGGACGCGAGGAACTGTTCGTCTCGACCAAACTGGCGGCAGAGATCAAGGACTACGACGCTGCCGCGGCCGCGATCGACGGCTCGCTGGATGCGCTCGGTCTCGAACGCATCGACCTGATGCTGATCCACAGCCCGCAACCCTGGAAAGACTTCCGCGGCGGCGACTACACCGACGGCAACCGCCAAGCATGGCGCGCGCTGGAGGACGCCCATCGGGCAGGCAAGCTCCGGGCGATCGGCGTCTCGAACTTCCTGCAGGAAGACCTGGAAAAGCTCCTGGAGGGTAGTGCTTCCGTCCCGCACGCGAACCAGGTACTGGTGCACGCGGGCAACACGCCGAGCGAGTTGATGGCGTATTGCGCCAACAGGAACATCCTCGTCGAGGCGTACTCGCCGATCGCACACGGCGAGATCCTGCGCAATCCGGATGTACAGGCGATGGCCGGCAAGTACGGCGTTTCTGTGCCGCAGCTGTGTATCCGGTACACGCTGCAGCTGGGCGCCGTGTCACTGCCGAAGACCGAGAACCCCGACCACATGCGCTCCAACGCCGACGTCGACTTCGTGATCGCAGAATCGGACATGATTGCGCTCCGGGAACTTCGTGCCCGGGACTACGGCGCGTCGAGCGTGTTCCCGATATACGGCGGCAGCTAGGAACGACGCCGTGACGACGTACCAGCCGTCACGACGCACTACAAGGCTCTTGACGTCCCAGGAGAAGCCGTCGCGGCGACGTTCACCATCGTCGCGTTCACCGCGGCATTGCCGGTGAACGTATCGGTGACCGCCGGGTCGTGCAGCAGGTTGACGTTGGCGCCGGGATGCGCGGCGGCGGTGAACCAGCCGACACCCTTCTCAGCGTGACCCCACCCGTGCGGGATGGCGACCGTGCCGGCCCGGATTTCGTCGCTGACCTCGACGGGCACCACGATGCTCCCGATTCGGGAGCGCACTGTCACCGGCTGACCGTGCACGAGCGACCGGGACGCCGCGTCGTCGGGATGCATCAGGACCGTGCACCGGTCTCGGCCCTTCACCATGGTCGGAACGTTGTGCAACCACGAGTTGTTCGATCGCAGGTGGCGTCGCCCGACCAGCCGGAGATCGAATTCCTCTTCCCGGGAGCCGTTCTCGGCGTCGGTGAGCAGGCGACGTGTCTCCTCTACGAACTCCGGCGGCGCCACGTGCACGCGGCGATCCCGCGTAGCCACCAGGGACCGGAGCCGTGGTTGCAGCGGCCCGAGGTCGATTCCGCCGCGGGCGCGCCGGATCCGCCCGAGTGTCAATCCTCGACGCCCGCGACGCAGGACTCCGTGCGGTCCTGCCAGGACGCCGAACGCGCTCAGCCGTAGTGGGCTGAGTCGGCCGAGCAGAGCGCGGAAAGGACGAGCCGACCAGCTGCGGAAGGGAAGCGGAAGTACCTCGAGGGTCAGGCGCGACATGATCTGCCAGTCCTCGAGCGCGTCGGCCGCAGGTTCGAACACCCGTGCGCTGAACCGTGCGTTGTTCCGGACGGAGAAGACCGGGAACAGGAAATCGAACTCGTCCCGTTCGAGGTGGGATACCGGCGGAAGGATCAGGTCGGCGTGCCTGGATGTCTCGGTGAGGTACATGTCGACCGCGACGAAGAAGTCGAGGCTGTCGAGGGCCTCGTCGAGACGGCCGCCGTGCGGGGTGGACAGCACCGGGTTTCCGGCGTAGGTGACCAGAGCGCGTACCGGACCGGCGGAATCCTGTGCCTCACCGAGGATCTCGTCCGCCAAGCCCACCACCGGCAGTTCCGTGCGGAACGACTTGTGCTCGCCGGTGCGGTTGCTCCACATGCCGTATCCGGAACCGAGTCGCCGCAGAAGACGCGCCGCGTCGATCGGAGGTGAGGAAAACATCTGACCGCCCGGCCGGTCGAGATTTCCGGTCACGGCGTTGAGGGTGTTCACCAGCCAGTGGGTGAGGGTGCCGGTGACCTGATGGCAGACACCGATGCGGGCGTATGCGACCGCGGACCGTGCCGAAGCCTGGTCGCGGGCGAGTCGTCGGATCGTGTCCGCGTCCACCCCGGCGCGCGGCGCCATCTTCTCGGGTGTGCAGGCCGCGACCAGCTGGGCCAATTCCTCCGTGCCGGCCAGGGGCACGGTGCCGGGGGCCTGGCGGATACCGTCGGCGAAGATCGTGTGCAGCATTCCGAGCAGCAGGTACGGATCGCCGCCCGGAGATACCGCGACGTGTTCGTCTGCGAGCCGCGCGGTCTCGGTGCGCCGCGGGTCGACGACGACCACCGAGCCGCCGCGGCGACGGATCGCGGCGATGCGTCCGCGGGCGTCGGGCATGGTGGTGACCGAGCCGTTGGACACCGCGGGGTTGGCCCCCAGGATCAGGAGGCGGTCGGTGCGATCGACGTCTGCGATCGGCATCAATACGTTCGAGCCGAACATCTTCCACGCTGCGAACTCCTGCGGGAATTGATCGATCGAGGACGCCGAGTAGAACTTCCTGGTGAGGAGGGCGATACGCAGGGCGATCCCGTAGAGGACAGAGGAGCTGTGTGCCGCGGGGTTGCCCAGGTACATCGCGATCGCGTCGCGGCCGTGCCGTCGCTGGACGGTACGCAACCGGTTTCCTGCGAGGGCGAACGCCTCGTCCCAGCCGATCTCTTCGAAGCTGTCGCCGACCCGCCGTATCGGGCGACGCAGCCGGTCCGGGTCGTAGTGCAGATCCGCGAGCGCGGTCGCTTTCGGGCAGATGTACCCGTGTGAGAGCACGTCGTCGGGATCCCCCTCGATGCGGGTGACCCTGTCGTCGTCGACGGTGACGAGGATTCCGCAGTGCGCTTCGCACAGGGTGCATTGGCGAGCGACAGTACGTGTGGACACGGCGGCTCCCTCCGCGGTCGTGTGCGCAACGTAGCACTGTCGCGAGTCGCTTGTGAACGATCGCGGCGGAGGGCAACAACCCCAGGAGCCGGGCTATGTCAGCGATGGGCCGTGGACGTGAACTGGTGAGTCGCCGCGTCGACGATTTCTTCGGGAGTAATCGCGATTTCGTCGTTCAGCCACGCGGTCACCAGTTCGGCCAGGCCGCCGACGAACAGCAGTCCGTTGATCTCGCCCTGGTGCGGGGGCCACGCGCGGTCCCCGTACATCAGCGTCGCTTCGTCCGCGACCATCTGGGCGAACCCGCGCAGTGCCGCGCGTCGATGCGAGCGCAGAGGCTCGAACGCTGCGGACTGGATCATCGCGACCCGTCCCTTGCGCGGATCGTCGGTGAGGATGGTGACGAACGCCGTGATCGCGTTGCGCACGCGCTGCTCGAGCGTTCCGGTGCTCGTCCGCAGTGCACTCAGGCCGGCGTCGCGGATCTCGTCGGCGATCCGGTCCAGCACCGCCTGTAGCAATTCGTCTCTGCTGGTGAAGCTTTCGTAGAAGTAGCGCTCGGTCAGTTTGGCCTGCGCGCAGATGGCGGTCATGGTGGCGCCGCTCTGCCCGGCGGCCGCAAACACCTCCAGCCCTGCCTCGAGCAGGCTCTCGCGCCGTGATGCCGCGCGCTGCTCGCCGGTCAGGCCCGCATACCGGCGGGGCGTAGGAGATGTCATACCCCGATCTTGACAGACGGGATCGGTGTGACACACACTACAAACATCTGACAGAGCGTCCTGTCAGATCAATTCGGGAATGAGGGTTCATCGTGACGAAGATCCTGGCCGCTCCACCCGCCGACTCGCAGTTGCAGCCGATCCCGGGCCACGCGGGTCCGCCCCTCGTCGGCCACGCGCTCGAGTACATCCGCGATCCGCTGACGATGATGCAGAAGCGGTGGGACGCCTACGGCGAGGTTTCGTGGTTCACGATGATCGGCCGGCGCTGGGTTGCCGTCCTCGGTCCCGACGCGTGCCAGGAAGTGCTCCAGAACAAGGATCGGGCCTTTGTGAACAGCGACGGGTGGTCGGCGCTGATCGGCCCCTTCTTCCACGGCGGCCTCATGCTGCTCGACTCGGACGAACACCTGCGGCACCGCCGGATCATGCAGCAGGCGTTCACTCGCTCACGCCTCGAGAAGACGGTCGACGCCCTCCACCCGGCCATCGGTGCCGCACTCGACACGTGGGTGCCCACCGACGGGCTCCGTGCCTACACCGAACTCAAGACACTCACGCTCGATCTCGCCACGGACATCTTCATGGGCGGGGCGGAAGGCAGTACCGAGCGTGAGATCGACGCAATCAAGAAGGCTTTCGTCGACTGCGTCCAAGCGGCGACCTCGGTGATCCGCTATCCCGTCCCCGGCACGCGGTGGAAGCGGGGACTCGACGGCCGCCGTCTCCTCGAAGAGTTCTTCCGCCGGTACCTCCCGGCGCGCCGCACCCACGAGACCGACGACCTGTTCTCCGTGCTCTGCCACATCGAATCCGAAGCAGGACAACGCTTCAGCGACGACGAGGTCGTCGACCACATGATCTTCCTGCTCATGGCCGCGCACGACACGTCCACGATCACCCTCTCCACGATGATGCAGTACCTCGGTCAGCATCCGCAGTGGCGGGAGAGGTGCCGGGCGGAGTCGCTCGCACTGGGCACATCGACACCCGGTTACGGGGACCTCGACGGTCTGGTCGGTCTCGATCTGGTCATGAAGGAGTGCCTCCGTATCGTTGCCCCCGTGCCGGTCATGGCGCGCCGGGCGGTGCGCGACACCGAGGTGCAGGGGCATTTCGTGCCCGCGGGAACGTACGCCGCAGTGGCGCCGCACTTCACTCACCACATGCCGCAGTACTGGCCGGACCCCGAACGATTCGACCCCGAACGCTTTGCGGAGCACCGGCGCGAAGACAAGGTGCATCGGTACGCCTGGGAGCCCTTCGGCGGAGGTGTGCACAAATGCCTGGGAATGCACTTCGCCGGCGCCGAGATCAAAGCGATCATGCATCACCTGCTGCTGCGCTTCGACTGGGATGTCGACCCCGGCTACGTCGCGCCACTGAATTTCACGTCCCTGCCGTTCCCCTCCGACGGCCAGCCCGTGGATCTGCGCGTACGGGACTGAACTCGTCCGCAATCCGGCCGATCCGGGCACGGGCACGGCATTATGAGGTGATGCCGACACGCACGGTCGACGGGCACCGCATCACGCTCACCAATACCGACAAAGTGCTGTATCCGCGGACCGGCACGACGAAGGGCGACGTCATCGCCTACTACGAGGCCGTCGCCGACGCGATGCTTCCGCACGTGGTGGGCCGGGCCGGTACCCGGAAACGCTGGCCCAACGGCGTCGACGAACCGGCGTTCTTCGAGAAGAACCTCGCCGAGCACGCCCCGGTATGGATCGACCGCCGCACGCTGCACCACAAGCAACGCCGGGTCACGTACCCGCTCTTCGATTCGGCTGCGAGCCTCGTCTGGCTCGGGCAACAGGCCGCGCTCGAACTGCACGTTCCGCAATGGCGCTTCGACGACGACCACGCCGGTCCCGCCACCCGGATCGTGTTCGACCTCGACCCGGGGCCCGGAGCGGGCCTACCCGAATGCGCGGTCGTGGCCCGGTACGTCCGCGACACCGTGGCCGAACTGGGCTGGACGGCGTATCCGGTCACGAGCGGCAGCAAGGGGATTCACCTGTATGTCCCGCTCGATCGGATACTGAGCACCTCCGGGGCCTCGACCGTCGCCAAGCAGGTCGCGACCAACCTCGCGTCCGCGTACCCCGACCTGGTGACCGCCACGATGTCGAAGTCGGTGCGGCCCGGAAAGGTGTTCGTCGACTGGAGCCAGAACAACGGGGCGAAGACCACCGTCGCACCGTATTCGCTGCGTGGACGCGAGGAGCCGTGGGTCGCGGCGCCGCGCGCGTGGGACGAACTCGACGACCCGGACCTGCGGCACCTGCGGTTCGACGAGGTGCTCGACCGCCTCGGCGAATACGGCGACCTGCTCGAAGGCCTCGATCCGCCACTCGATACCCGGGGTTCCTCCGACGCGCTCGAGGCGTACCGGAGCAAACGCGACGCGTCGCGCACTCCCGAACCCGTGCCGCGCGGTATTGCGGGGGACGGCTCCGGCGACCGGTTCGTCATCCAGGAACACCATGCCCGGCGACTGCACTTCGATCTGAGGCTCGAGCGCGACGGGGTCCTCGCATCCTGGGCCGTCCCGAAGAACCTGCCCGACAGTCCTGGTCGCAATCATCTCGCCGTCCACACCGAGGACCACCCGATCGAATACCTCACCTTCCACGGCACGATCCCGAAGGGCGAATACGGCGGCGGGACCATGACCATCTGGGACACCGGCACCTACGAGACCGAGAAGTGGCGCGACGACGAGGTGATCGTCCACCTGCACGGAACCCGGATAGACGGACGGTACGCACTGATCCGTACCGAGAAGGACCAGTGGCTGGCACACCGTATGAAGGAACAGTCGTCGGGTGCCCGCGCGTCCGCGTTTCCGCGCGACATCGCTCCGATGCTCGCGACTCCCGGCGAGGTAGCCGGCTTGGACGCCGAACACTGGGCCTTCGAAGGCAAGTGGGACGGTTATCGTGCGATTGCCGAGGTCTGCGACGGCACATTGCGCCTTCACAGCAGATCGGGACGCGACATCACGGGGGAATACCCTCCGCTCGCCGAGTTGGCGACGATCCTCGAAGGCCACGACGCGGTGCTCGACGGTGAGATCGTGGCCGTCGATCCCCAAGGCGTCACCAGCTTTTCGCGCCTGCAGCAAGGGGTGAAAGCGGAGTACCGGGTTTTCGACGTGCTCTACCTGGACGGGGTGTCACTGCTGCGCAAGACGTACGACGACCGGCGCCGGGTGCTCGGCGCGCTCGCCGCCGCGACCGACGGGCTGCTCGTCCCCGACCAGTTGCCCGGTGACGGGGCAGAGGCACTCCGTCGCAGCCGGGACGCGCGCTGGGAAGGTGTGATCGCCAAGCGTCGCGACTCGGTGTATCTGCCGGGAAAGCGGGGGAGCGCCTGGATCAAGGAGAAGAACTGGCTCACCCGATCGGTTCTCGTCGGCGGCTACCAGCCGGGAAAAGGCAATCGCTCCGCGACTTTCGGATCTTTGCTGCTCGGGGTGTACGACGACGACCGTCTCGTGTACGTGGGAAAGGTCGGCACCGGATTCGACGAGCACACCCTCACCGAATTGACGACCGCGATGCGGAGGCTGGTGCGGAAGTCGAGCCCGTTCTCCGACGAGGTGCCGCGGGCGGAGAGCCGAGACGCGGTCTGGCTACGTCCCGAACTGGTGGGTGAAGTGCGGTTTCAGGGGTGGACGGACGGTGGCCGACTGCGGCACACGAGTTGGCAGGGGCTGCGCGACGATCTCGACCCGGCGTCCGTGCGCAGAGAAGGAACCGACGCGGGCTGATACCGTTCGTTCTGCATACGACATCAGGCAATCGGGAGGGCTGTCATGGCCGAAAGTTCTGCTCCCGTCCGCCGGATCGGGCTTGTCGAAGACCACGAGTCGGTGGCTCTGGGACTGGCGGCGATGCTCGCCGACCAGCCGGATCTCGATCTCGTCTGTGCGGCTCCGACAGTGGCCGCACTGCTCGCACAACACACCGACCTCGATCTCGCCGTGCTGGACCTGCGGCTGGCCGACGGGTCGTCGCCGAAGGACAATGTCGAACAGTTGCGGGCGGTAGGACTCGAAACCCTCATCTTCACCGGTGCCGAGAACCCTTTTCTGTTGCGGTCCGCGGCGCGCGCGGGAGTTCTCGGCGTGGTCCGCAAGTCGGAACCCGCCGCGGTGGTGGTCGCGGCGATCCGGGTCGCGGCGAATGGTGGGCAGATCGCGAGCACCGAGTGGGCCGCTGCGATCGACGGTGATCCCGAACTCGGCGATGTCGGCCTCAGTCCCCGGCAGCTCGAGGTGCTCGAACTGTACGCATCGGGGGAGAAGCTGGATCGTGTCGCGCGGTTGACCGGGCTCGCCCCGCAAACCGTCAACGACTATCTGCAACGGATTCGGGCGAAGTATGCCGAAGCCGGCCGGCCCGCTCCCACCAAGACCGACCTGTACAAGCGTGCGATCGAGGACGGGTGGCTGCCGATTCCGGAGCGCCACGATGCCCGTCGTCGTGGCTGACCGGATCTCCGGCGCTGGGACCGCGGCCGCCGATCGCCTCGTGCGAATGTTCGCGCGCTTCATCGCAATCGGATACGTCTGCTATCTCTTGCTGGTCTTCGGCGAGGTGATCGGGCAGGCGGATCTGACCGCCGCGTGGTGGACTCCGGTGGCCGTGACGTTGATCTTCGGGTCGAGCGCAGCGTTCGGTTTCTCCGCGTCGTGGAGCGGTGCTCACCGCATGAAGCAGTTCGCGGCGGCGAACGCGATCCTCTACCTCGTGGCGCTGGCTCTGTGGTTCCCCGCCTGGAACGGATCGGTTGTCCCGCAGGACCACACCCTGTGGTTCAGTTCTTTCCCCGGACTCGCCTCGTTCGCGGCCGCGGTGGCCTGGCGGCCGCCCTGGGCGTTCCTGCACATGGTGTGTGCGATCCTGCTCGCACAGGGCGCCGATCACACCGTCCGAGATGCTCCGTTCGTACAGAACCTTCTCCCCGACGTCGCGTTCGGACTCGTTTTCTGCACCGTCTTTCTCGCGGCGGCCGTGGTGGGTCTCGGCACCGGGCGCACGCTCGACGAGACTGTTGCCGCGACCCACGCCGAAGTGGCAGCCACCGCCGCGCTGGAGGCTCGGAACCGCGAACGTGAACGGTTCGCTGCACTCGTCCACGATCGGGTGATGTCGACGCTGCTCGCGGCGGCCCGTCGTGCACCCGACGAATCCGTCGTTCCCCAGGCGGCACGAGCGCTGGCCGAACTCGACAATCTCCGACGCCGTGGCGACGACGACGAGATGATGGCCGCGCACGTGGCCGTGTCCCGACTGCGCACCGCTGCCGTCGAATCGGACGAGGAAGTCGCTGTCTCCTCGTGCATCTCGCCCGGCGACGAGAAGGCGCTGTTTCCGGCGCAACCGGTCCGCGTCATCGCTGCGGCGCTCGGGGAAGCCGTCCGCAACAGCGTGCGGCACGCCGGACCGGACGCGACGCGGTCGGTGGTGATCGACGCCGGGCCGGGCAGGCTGGACGTCCGTGTCGTCGACGACGGCTGCGGTTTCGACCCGGATGTCGTGGCGCAGAACCGCCTCGGGGTCAGTGTCAGTATCCGTGCGCGGATGAACCAGCTTCCCGGTGGAACCGCGGACGTGCGCACGGTGCCCGGGGCCGGAACCATGGTGTCCCTGTCGTGGCGGGAGGAGACGACGTGACCGGTGCGAATGCGACCGTCTCGGACCTTCTGCACATGCACAGCACGCCGGCGCGCGCGCTCGCGGGACTGTATGCGGTGACCTGCGTCGTGCTCGCCGCGTACAACGTCGACCGTGTCGAGTCCGTCTGGCCGATGGCCGTTGCGGTGCTGGTGTGCGTGGCGGCGGCTTTCGTGCTCGTGAGGGTCGAAGGGGACCCGTTGCCGCTGCGCCCGGCGCTGGCACTCATGTGTACCGGAGCGGTGTCGTGCGGTGCTCTCTTCTCGGTGGTCCCGCCGGGCCCCACGGAGCAGCCCGTGCACCTGTGGACCTTCGGGATGTCCGCAGCGATCCTGGTGTTCATGTGTGTGCGAGGGCGCACGCTCCTCGCGTGGATCGGGTTGATTCTGATGCTCCTCACCGCGGCGGTGTGGGGAGCGACGGAAGGACCGGGAGCGGCCTACGCCCTGGGCGTGTCTGTCATCAATGCCGGACCGGTGCTCATGGGCACGGTGTTCGCGTACACGATCCGGCCGCTGGCGCGCTCCATCTACGTCCTTCGAGAGCAGTCCACGCGCCGGGTCGCACGGGAATCCGCCACCGCCGCCCTTCTCGAGGAACGCGACGCGCAACTCGACCGGCTCGATGCTCTGGCCCGGCCGATGCTCGCGCTCCTCGCGTCCGGAGAGGCGCTCAGGGACGAGGACCGAACGAAGTGTGCGCTCCTCGAAGCACGTCTGCGAGACATGCTGCGGGCGCCCGCGCTGCAGGATCCCGCGGTCGTGGAAGCCGCGCAGGCGGCGCGCCTGCGGGGAGTGGAAGTGGTCATGCTGGACGACAAGGGAATGGACGACACGCCCGCGTCGGTGCGTCATCGGGTGCATCGTGCGGTGGCGGACTGCCTGGACACCGTATGGACCGGATCGGCGACCGTGCGGGTTCTTCCGCCGGGACGTACTGCGCTGGTGACCGTGCTGCTGCGAGGCGACGCCGAGGTACGCCGGATCGAACTCGACCGTGAGGGCCGCTCGGTGTCCCTCGGCGCCCTGGTGTCCACCGGAGGACCATCGACTACGCGGAACTGACGATGCCCCTCGTTTCATGGGCAGGAGAACATGGGGCTGGGGGCGACCGGTATCTCGCTGTAGCGTTCTCCCGACCGAGAAGGATTCGTCGGGGGATCGTGCTCGGTCGATCGTTGCCTACAGAGGGATACGCCATGACCAGCATGCTCGACAAGACCCCGACCTACCGGAAGCCGGCACTGACGGCCCGTGAAATCGAGATCCTTCGCGAGTGGCTGGTGTGTGAATCCAAGTCCGAGGCCGCCTCGCGCCTGTACGTCACTGCCGCCACCGTGAGCACTCACATCGTGCGCATTCGCGAGAAGTACGCACGCGTGGGCCGCGCCGCGCCCACGAAGACCTCGCTCCTGGCCCGCGCGCTGCAGGACGGCGTGGTCTCCATCGACGAACTGTGACCGACGCACCCTGATTCCGGTCACGGCGGAGACTCGCCGGGTACCGGCGAGCATTAGGGTGTCGCCGTGACGATCCTGAAGTCCCTGCTGCTCTTCGCTGTCGCCGCGCTGTTCGAAATCGGCGGCGCCTGGCTCGTGTGGCAAGGAGTGCGTGAGCACCGGGGATGGATCTGGGTCGGCGCGGGTGTGATCGCACTGGGTGCATACGGATTCGTGGCGACCCTGCAACCGGACGCGAACTTCGGACGCATTCTCGCGGCGTACGGCGGTGTGTTCGTCGCCGGTTCCCTGGCCTGGGGCATGGTCGTGGACGGATTCCGGCCGGACCGGTGGGATGTGTCCGGCGCGCTCGTCTGTCTGGTGGGCGTTGCGATGATCATGTACAGCCCGCGGTAATCCCGCGCGCCTCCGCCTTCTCGGCTTCTCGGACAGGACGGGTGGTGAGGTTTCGGTGCTGTTGCACCGGGAACCCGAACCGCGATCCGCTCGCCCGACCGCAGAACAGGAGACGCGTATGCCCAATGTGGCCGACGGAATCGTTGACCGGCTGAAGGACTGGGGAGTGCGCCGGGTCTTCGGGTACGCCGGGGACGGGATCGACCCCGTCCTCGCCGCGCTCGACCGCGCATCCGACCACATCGAGTTGGTCACGGCACGCCATGAGGAGATGGCGGCGTTCATGGCCACCGGCCACGCCAAATACACCGGTGAGGTGGGGGTGTGCCTCGCGACCCAGGGTCCCGGCGCAATCCATCTCCTCACCGGCCTCTACGACGCGAAGCTCGACAGCAAACCGGTGGTCGCGATCGTCGGCCAGGTGGTCACCTCCGCACAGGGGAGCGGCTACCAGCAGGAGGTGGAACTGCCCACCTTGTTCAAGGACGTCTGCGCCCAGTACGTGCAGAGCATCGACAGTCCCGAGCAGCTCGGGCCCGCGCTCGACAATGCGTTCCGCACCGCCCGAGCCACCTCCAGCCCCACCTGTGTCATCGTGCCGCACGACATCCAGCAGGCGGACGAACCGGAACGCGAACACGCGCACGGGTTCGTTCCCAGCACCGCCGCCTTCGCTTCGCCACGCGTGATTCCCGCCGAGACCGATCTCGACAGGGCCGCGGACGTACTCAACGCCGGTGAGAAGGTGGCGTTGCTCGTCGGTCAGGGCGCTTACGGTGCCGCGGCCGAAATTGCGGAGGCGGCAGAGCGACTCGGTGCCGGCGTCACCACATCGCTGCTCGGTAAGCCGGTGGTGGACGAGACCGAGCCGTGGGCCTGCGGGGTGATGGGTCACCTCGGTACCACCGCATCCGCCGACCTGATGGCGGGGTGCGACACCCTGCTCATCGTGGGCAGCAACGACCCGTGGACCGAGTTCTACCCCGCGCCCGGGCAGGCCCGGGCCGTCCAAATCGATATCGAGTCCAGGAATCTCGGTGCGAAATATCCCATCGAGGTGGCGCTTCCCGGTGACGCGACCGAGACGTTGCGGGCATTGCTTCCGCGACTCGAGCAGAGCCGGCGTCCGTGGCGCGACGAAGTCGCGAACATGGTGCAGGACTGGCGGCAGATCGCGGCGGCGCGCTGCGCCGAGAAGCCGGAGCGGCTCAATCCGCAGGCTGTCGTCGCCGCGCTGTCCGACCACCTGCCGTCGGACGCTCAGGTCGCTGTCGACGTCGGTTCGGTCGTGTACTGGTATGCGCGGATGCTGCGGCTGCCCCGGGGCGTGCCGGCGCACCTGTCCAGCACACTGGCGTCGATGGGGTCCGCGCTTCCCTACGGGCTCGCTGCCAAGCTCGCCCGGCCGGATCGACCCGTGATCGCGCTCGCGGGCGACGGTGCAATGCAGATGAGCGGCAACTCCGAACTCGTGACGGTGGCCCACCACTGGCGCAACTGGGCCGACCCGAGGTTCGTCGTCCTCGTGCTCGACAACGGAGACCTTGCCGAGGTGTCGTGGGAGCAAAGAGAAATGGAGGGAGACGCCCGCATCCCGGCCTCACAGGACGTACCGGTGTTTCCGTATGCCGACTATGCCCGGCTGCTCGGCCTCGAAGGCATTCGCATCGAGCGGCCCGAGGACATCGACGACGCGTGGCGCGCGGCGCTCGCCGCCGATCGTCCCGTGGTGATCCAGGCGGTGACCGATCCCGCGACACCGTTGCTGCCGCCGCGGGCTCCGGGTGCCAAGGTGGACAAGATGTTCGGCGCGCTCGATCAGGAGGGTGCCGGCGACGCCGCGCGGCAACTGCGTGGACAACGGGCGCAGGAGAATCCCGAGGACTGACGCCCGCACGTGTACGACACCCGTCCGACCGAGGAGGACCCATGTTCGAACGTAATGTGGCCGACGGCGTGCACAGGATCGAGCACGCTCACGTCAACGTGTATCTGGTCGAGGACGACGACGGTGTCACCTTGGTGGACACGGGTTTTCCCGCGACCTTCCGCCACATCGAATCCGCCCTGCGGGAGATCGGACGCTCGCCGCAGGACGTGCGTGCGATCGTGCTGACGCATGCGCACTTCGACCACGTCGGTTCGGCGCGTCGTGCGCACCGCGCGTGGCGGGTTCCGGTGTGGGCACATCGGCGGGAGCAGTATCTCGCCGCGCATCCGTACCGGTACAAGCCGGAGCGTGCGCGCCTGCTCTATCCCTTCCGCTACCCGAAATCACTCCTGGTCCTCGGCCGGATGACGGCAGCGGGGGCGTTGGGGGTCCGGGGCCTCCCGGATACGACCCCGTTCGAGACCGGCGCTCGGCTCGATGTTCCCGGTGGGCCTCGAGCGGTCTTCACGCCCGGTCATACATTCGGGCATTGTGCCCTCCACCTCCCGGACCGGAATACCGTGATCTCGGGCGACGCCCTCGTCACCCTCGACCCGTACACCTGTAAAACAGGACCGCACGTGGTCGCGGGCGCCGCGACGACCGACAGCGCTCAGGCTCTGGCGTCGCTGTCGGCTCTCGCGGAGACCGCTGCCGGCACCGTTCTGCCGGGCCACGGTGAACCCTGGTTCGACGGGGTGGACTCGGCGGTCGAGCAAGCACTACTGGCCGGCCCGTCCTGACGTTCGAGAGACCGCGCCGCGCTCACGACTCGCTGCCCCTGAGCGTCGCTTCGTACCCGGTGGTGAGCCAGAAGACCGTCCGGTCGATGGTGGGCATGATGTCGTGGATGGCGATGTCGCCGTCGCGGCAGCGTCCGACCAGACCGTAGACAACGCTCGACAGGATGGACCTCAGTTCGGCGACGAAGCCGGGGTCGACGTCGGACAGGACCGCCATGCCTACAGGGACGACCGGATCGAAGCCCCGCATGTGCAGTCCTTCGCCGCCAGGTGCGGCTCTCACCTGGAAGTAGGCGAGAAGCATGTGCGGGTGCTTCTCCCACGGCTCGAAGATCGCGCGCAGGACTCTCATCATGGCCGGGTGCAACGGCTCGTCCGCGTGCCGGGTCTGCGGAACGAGGGCCGAGTGGTTGCTCTCCATCCAGCGCTCGATCGCGGCAAGAATGAGGACGTCGCGGGTGGCGTAGTGCTTGTAGACGGTCGACAGCGATATGCGTGCGCGGCGGGCCACCTCGCGTAGCTGGACCGCCTCGAATCCTCCCTCGTCGAGCAGTTCTACGACGCTGTCGAGAAGTCGGTCCTCGCCGTCGCGCAAAATGGTGTTCTCCATTTCTACCAATTCCCTTGCCGTCCTCGGATAACAGAGTTACCGTGACGCCGGTAACACCGTTACTCACCGTACATCGGACGGCATTCACGCCGAATGCGTGCTCTCGCCGTCCGGGCCCGACTTCACCCTTTGGAGCGCCCGATGACGGGACCACCGAAGCACCTGCACATCGATCGCGATATGTGCGAGGCCCACGCGTTGTGTGTCGAGATCGCCCCCGAGATCTTCGAACTCGCCGACGACGACATCGCGACGTGCAACGAGACACCACCGGAAGCTTTGTGGCCCAAGGCGCACTCGGCCGTGAGTGCATGCCCGCGCCAGGCCATCGGTATCCGCGAGGACTCCTCCACCACCTCCACTCGTTCACCGAAAGGTCAGTGAACCGATGACCGATCTCGCCTCAGCCGACTACTTCTCCGACGGCGACCTGGCGCAAAACCCCTTCGACTATTTCGACCACCTCCGAAGCCGGAATCCCGTGTTCCGCGAGCCGAACTACGGCGTCGTGGTGGTCACCGGCTATCCGGAGGTTGTCGAGGGCTTCAAGAACTCCGAGGCGCTCTCCGCGGTCAACGCGATCGGCGGGCCGTTTCCGCCGTTGCCGTTCGAACCCGAGGGCGACGACATCACGGACCAGATCGCGGCGCACCGTCACCTCTTTCCGATCTCGGAGCACATGGTCGTGATGGACCCTCCCGATCACACGCGTGCACGCTCGTTGCTGGGCCGGCTCCTCACGCCGAAGCGGCTGAAGGAAAACGAGGAGTACCTGTGGTCGCTCGCGGACCAGGTGCTCGACGAATTCTTCGACGACGAGCACTGCGAGTTCCTCGGGCAGTACGCCAAACCGTTTGCCACTCTGGCGATCACGGACCTTCTGGGAGTTCCGGAGGGGGACCGCGAAGAGTTCCGTTTCGCGCTCGGTGCCGCCGAGCGATCCGGTATCCCGGTGGGGGCACTCGACCACAGAACGGTCGCGGTCAATCCGCTCGAGTACCTCGACGACCGCTTCTCCGGTTACCTCGCCGAGCGGCGACGTGAACCCCGCGGGGACATTCTCAGTGGTCTGGCAGCGGCAACGTATCCGGACGGGACCACGCCGGAACTGCTCGAGCTCGTCCGGCCGGCGACCTTCCTGTTCGCCGCCGGCCAGGAAACGGTGACGAAGCTACTCAGTTCGGCGCTGCGGGTGCTCTGCGAACGACCGGAATACCAGAAGATCTTGCGCGAGGATCGCAGCCTCGTAAAACCCTTCATGGAAGAGTCGCTGCGATTCGACAGTCCGACCAAGGTCGACTTCCGCCTGGTGAAGAAGAACACCACCATCGGCGACGTCGAGGTCCGCGCGGGGACCGTGGTCATGCTGAGCCTTGCAGCGGCCAACCGTGATCCGCGAAAGTTCGAGAACCCGAACGAATTCCGGCTCGACCGCAAGAACGCGCACGATCACATCGCATTCGGGCGGGGCCTGCACACGTGCGCAGGCGCGCCGCTTGCCCGCATCGAAGGCCACGTCACGCTCAACAAGTTGCTCGACCGCATGAGCGACATCCGCATCAGCGACAGCGCACACGGCCCGGAAGACGACCGGAAGTTCCTCTACGAGCCCACCTTCCTGCTCCGCGGACTCGTCGAGCTGAACATCGAGTACACCAGAAATCCCTGATACCCGAACACAATTCGACTGAAGCAGTCCCACGGTTACCGCGCCGGGTCATCACCCGGGGCGCAATGAGAGAGGGAGTTCATGGCGGGAAGAGTTGAAGGCAAGGTCGCGTTCGTCACCGGTGCCGCGCGCGGTCAGGGACGTAGTCACGCGGTGCGATTGGCGCAAGAGGGCGCGGACATCATCGCCCTGGACATCTGCGGCCCCATCAGGGACAACGCACTGATCGAACCGGCCACTCCGGAGGACATGGCCGAGACCGTCGAGGTGGTCAAGGGCCTGAACCGGCGGATCGTGACGGTGCAAGCCGACGTCCGCGATTTCGACGCGGTCAAGGCCGCCGTCGACGACGGGGTCGCACAACTGGGGCGGCTCGACATCATCGTCGCCAACGCCGGGATCGGAACGGGCGGAACCCCGCTTCACCAGACCGACGAGTTCGACTGGCAGGAAATGCAGGACATCAACCTGTCGGGAGTCTGGAAGACGGTGAAGGCAGCCGTACCCCACATCATCGGGGGCGGGCAGGGTGGTTCGATCATCCTGACGAGTTCGGTGGGCGGACTCAAGGCCTATCCGAATACGGGCCCGTACATCGCGGCCAAGCACGGTGTCGTCGGTTTGATGCGCTCGTTCGCAGTCGAGCTGGGTGAACACTTCATCCGCGTCAATACGGTGCACCCCACCAATGTGAACACCCCGATGTTCATGAACGAGGGCGCCATGAAGATGTTCCGCCCCGACCTCGAGAATCCGGGACCGGACGACCTGAAGGTGGCGGCACAGTTCATGCACGTGCTGCCGATCGGCTGGGTGGAACCCGAAGACATCAGCAACGCTGTGCTCTTCCTGGCGTCGGACGAATCCCGGTATGTCACGGGCCTGACTCTCACAATCGACGCCGGCAGCACACTCAAGTAGGCAAGACCGTACGAAGCGATCCGTCGCCCGTCCGAGCTTCGCGAAAGCCGGTACCGGGCGACGGATCGTTCTTCTGTGCCCCCGGCAGGATTCGAACCTGCGACACCCGCTTTAGGAGAGCGGTGCTCTATCCCCTGAGCTACGAGGGCGCGCGCGTGAGGCGGCGGACCGGATCATGGCGCGCTGTGAGTGTAGCGGGCGGCAGGTGCCGAGGGCGAAGCGAACGGCTCTCGGCGTCGGTCCGGTGGGGGTCGAATCGGCCGTTGTCCCGCACCCTGAGATTAAGAGATGATCACGCTGGCGCATCCCTATATCGTTTTGTTACCTTGGGTCGCCAGGAACGACGGGCCACCGGAGGCTCAGCTCGAAATCGGGACGACGAACGGGAAAATGACTGTGGGACGGCACCAGCTCGCACGTGAAGAAAATGCTTTCGATATCGACTTTTCCTTTTCCCCGTCCAATAAGGGCCGTCACCGCGTGGAGCCCACCGGTACGTCCGCGCCGGTGAAGGCTGCGACCGTCGCCGCAGCCACCGGTGCCTTCTTTGCCGTCGGCGCCCAGTTCACCGCGGGCACCGCCGCCGCACATCCCGGTCACGAGGCTCCGGCCCACACGGAGGCTCCGACCACCGGCACCCTCCCGTTCGAGCTTCCCGAAGGCCTGCTGCCCGCCGGTGTCGAGATCCCCGGTGTGACCACGCAGGACGCGCCGCAGCTTCCGGCCGAGGTCACCCAGTTCGTCGACCAGTTCGCCGGTGGAAACAACTGGCTGGACAGTCTGAACCCGATCAAGCCGAGCACCGTGCAACCCGTCTCCGGCACGCTCACCTCCGATTTCGGTGCTCGCTGGGGCGCCCACCACGGCGGCATCGACATCGCCGCCCCGATCGGCACCCCGATCTCCTCCGCATCCGACGGCACCGTGCTCGACGCCGGTGCGGCCTCCGGATACGGACAGTGGGTGCGCGTGCTCAACGACGACGGCACCACCGCCGTCTACGGTCACGTCGACACCTACCAGGTTTCCGCCGGTGAGCGTGTCACCGCCGGACAGCAGATCGCGACCGTCGGCAACCTCGGCTGGTCCACCGGTCCGCACCTCCACTTCGAGGTCTGGGATCAGAACGGCACGAAGGTCGACCCCAACGCGTGGCTCAGCAACCGCGGTGTCGTCGCCGACTGGGACAACTTCCGCTCGGTCTGATCGCCTGTCTCCTGCGGGCTGCCGTGCGAGCGTTAGGCTTGTTCCGAGACAGACGTCAGCGCGACCGGGGGTTCCATGGGCACCGAGATTTCGGCACGTTCGTTCACCGGCGCGGACCGGCGAGCGTTCCGTCGCAAGGTACGCGACTGCATCGGCGCGCTCGAACGGATGCTGCGCGAGGACGTGTTCGTGGACGTGCACTCGTCGCCGGAACCGCAACTCGGCATGGAGATCGAGTTCAACCTCGTCCAGGACGACATGGCTCCCGCGATGTCGAATATCGAGGTGCTGCAGGCGATCGACGATCACGCCGTCTTCCAGACCGAACTCGGCCAGTTCAACGTCGAGATGAACGTCGAGCCGGGTCCGCTGACCGGTGACGCGACCCTCGAGCTCGAAGAGTCTCTCCGGTCTTCGTTGCGGCGCGCCGCCGACCGGATGCACCGGCACAATGCCCAGCTCGTGATGATCGGGATGCTCCCCACTCTCGAACTCGACCACCTCGGACGGGACCGCATCACCGCCAATCCGCGCTACGAGGCTCTCAACGAGCAGATTTTCGCGGCCCGCGGAGAAGACCTCGAACTGGACCTGGACGGCGTACCGCTTCCGGGGACCGACGAAGTGGAATCTCTTCGCGAGGACATGAATTCGGTCGTCCCCGAGGCGGCGTGCACCTCGTTGCAGTTGCACCTGCGGGTCGCACCCGAGGACTTCGCACCGCACTGGAATGCGGCTCAGTGTCTCGCCGGCGTCCAGGTTGCCCTCGGCGCCAACTCACCGTTCTTCGCAGGCAAGTCGCTGTGGCACGAGAGCCGGATCCCGTTGTTCGCACAGGCCACCGACACTCGCCCGTTCGAGTTGAAGAACCAGGGCGTGCGGCCCCGAGTGTGGTTCGGTGAGCGCTGGATCGAATCTCCCCTCGACCTCTTCGAGGAGAACTCCCGCTACTTCACGGCGCTGCTGCCCGAGGTGAGCGATTCGGATCCGATGACCGAACTCGATGCCGGCCGGATTCCCGAACTGCGGGAACTCCAGATGCACAACGGCACGATCTATCGCTGGAACCGTCCGGTGTACGACATCAGCGACGGGCAAGCGCACCTCCGCGTCGAAAACCGTGTGCTGCCCGCCGGGCCGACGGTGCTCGACACGATGGCGAACGCGGCGTTCTACTACGGCGCCCTTCGCGCGCTCGTCGACGCCGAAGAACCGCTGTGGCGTCAGATGAGTTTCGATGCGGCCGAGAAGAATCTGGTCCTCTGTGCGAAGTTCGGTCTCGACGCCAGACTGTACTGGCCGAAGATCGGCTGGGTGGGTGCCGACGAACTCGTCCTGCGGTGTCTGCTGCCCTTGGCCGACAAGGGACTCGAGGCGTTCGGCCTCTCGTCGAAAGCCCGCGATCGGTACCTCGGGATCATCGAGGGCCGGTGCGGCAACCGGAGGACCGGCGCGGCGTGGCAGCGCGAGCACGTCGCCAAGCGGGAAGCGTCGGGCGAAGACCGGCGTACCGCGCTCCGAGGGATGATGGGTGAGTACGTGGGGAACATGCTCGAGGGCAACCCCGTTCACCAGTGGGATTGATCCGGTAGGCAGACCCCACCGCGCTCAGATCTCCAGGGCACTCAGATCTCCAGTGCGCGCGTGACCACCACACTGGGCTGCACGACCACCCGATCGGTCGGCGGCTCGTAGCCGGGCACCACCGACAGGTCGCCCGAAAGATCGCTCACCCGGACACCGAGCCGATCGCTGAGCACACTCAGCGTGAGTGTGACCTCGATGCCGTTCGGGCCCGGCGCCCAGAACATGAATCCGAAGTCCGAAGACGGCTCGGCTCGTTGCCCATCGACTGTCGCGCCGTGGACGGTGGCTGTCGCGCCGTCGACCCACAACCCCACCGCGGGAGCACCTCTGGGCGATGACAAACGGAGCCGCAGCTCCCGGGCGCCACCGGCACTCGTGTCCTCGAGGACCTCCACGTCGGGTGGGACAAGGTCGGCCACGGGTGCCGCACCATGGGACAGCGACTCGTCCGCTCGCCACGGAAACAGTTCCGGAAGCGGGGTCGCGGACGCGGTGAGAAGGGCCTCGCTCCATGCGGACCGCGGTCCGTGCGGCGATGCCCACGTCGCACTGCCGTTGTCGGTGTCGAGCGCGTACCAGAGGTATTCCTGACGTGGATCCGTCGCCCCGTCGCGGTTGACGACGCCGGCCGCCACCGTGCACACCGCGACGAGGAGCAGCGCGCCGAGTGCGGACCACCGGATGCTCGTCTCGCGCAGGATCGGCTCCCAGAGCGGAAGCGTCGCGGCGAACGTGAGGGCGACGAAGATGCCGGCGCCCGGTGCGCCCGCGACCAATCCCGCGTCGAACGAGACGAGTATGGCGCGCACCCCGAGCACCGCCCCGGGCAGTGCGCCGAGTGTGAGTACGGCGAGTCGCCGGTTGACGGCGTCGGCGGGTAGCAGCAGCGTGACGAGAACGGCGACCACTGCGGGGAGGACGGGGAGCACGAGCGTCGACGCGGCACCCGGAAAGGGAGTGCCTAGCAGCGCGAGCAGTGCGACGGCAAGGAAGGCACCACAGGTGAGGGCGGGTCCGGGCACGCGCCGGCGGAGCGCCGCGGCGACGACGAACAGCAGGCCCAGTGCCGCAACGACCGCCGCGATCTGGAACGGGCCCGGGCGGTAGGGCTCCTCGGCGACCGGTGCTGCCATCCCCGGCGACACCTGTTGCGCGAGCCACCACGGGAGCCAGGCAAGGGCAGCGGCGAGCGCACCCGCGACGACCGTGAGGGCGCCGGTTGCCAGGATCTGGAGAGGCGTAGCGTCTCTGCGCCGGACACGGACAACCACCAGTAGGGCCACCGCCACGAGGAGGAGGACGGCACCGGCGATTTCCACCCACCGCGGATAATGCAGCAGGCCCCACGGCACCAGTGAGACGACCTCGTCTCCGCCGTCGTCCAGCGTCATCAAGTCGGTGTCCGCCAGGATCCGGGCGGTGGACAGGGAGGTATCGCCCATCTGCTGGAGCGACTCCCGGCTCAGCCGGTCCGGGGTGTCGAGCGGGCTGTGGTAGTACGCGGCACCTGCCGCGATCGCGGTGTCGAACCCGGAGAAGCCCGCTTCGGTGAAGTTCCGGAAATCGGTGTCGTTGGGGAGCGCCTCGAATGCCAGCTGGGTGAGGGAGTCCGCCTCCGCCCACGGCGATCGGGTGAGTGCGTCGAGCAGAGCGCCGTTGGGGAAGGTCATCCGGAAAGTCATCGGGATTCCCGCATTGCCGCGGGCCTCGTGGTTGAGGACGACCGTCGGGCCGAGTGCGGGTGAACGCGACCGGGTGAACACCTGGGAGCCGAGCAGTCCGTTCTCCTCACCGTCGGTGAGCAGCACCATGATGTCGTTGCGCGGCGCGGGACCGACACCGAGGGCCCGTGCCGTTTCCAGTGCGGTGCTCACCCCGATCCCGTCGTCGCCCGCGCCGGGTGATCCGACCACCGTGTCGTAATGAGCGGCGAGCACTACGGTTCCGGTGGGATCGGAACCGGGGACCATCGCGATGATGTTCCCGACCCGGGCGCCGCGTTGTTCGGGTGGATCGTCGTTCGTCGTCCATCCGACGCCGGACTGAACCGTGGTGCGCCATCCGAGTTCCTGGAGGGTGGCGACGAGGTAGTCGCGCGCTGCGGTGTGCTCGGGCGTGCCCGGAACACGGGGCGTCGTGGCGATCGCGTCGATATGGGTGGCGGCGCGTCCGGCGCTGAAGACCTCGGGCGGAGCACCGGCATCGAGCGGTTCGGGAAAAGACGGGAACACTGCTACGGCGAAGCCGATGAGCAGGATGCTCAGCAGTGCGAGCAGGCTCCCGCCTCGGGGCAGGCTCGGTGCTCGGTCGACGCCCGTATCCATGGGCGCGAGCGTAGCCGGGCAAACGGCACATTGTGCGCCGGACAGCGGTCTTTGGTCCGTGCGGCCGCGCCGGACACTCCCGACCACACGACCGATCTCACGTCTCCTGGCTGGAGGGTTGGTGCTGTGTGGGGCAAAGGATTCAGGGACGGCTACCGGCGGTGCCGCGTCGGCGGCGGGTGACGACCCACCGCCACAGCATCGTCGCCGGCGAGCCGGTGTAGGTGAGGTTCGGCCCGAGATTCACCCCGAGCAGCATCGACGGGCATGAGGGTCGAGGCGGAGTTTGCCGGATGCGCAGACGCATAACTCGCCGGACGACGTGAAATGCCCATGGAGAGGCAGCGGCGAGCACAGCGGGAGTGAGCAGAACTACCGTCGCATCGACGCTCAGTACCGCGGTCGTGGTGGCACATGCGGCGAAGACCCACACGAGCAACCGGACGGGACTTCCCCGTGCGCTGTGCCGCAGCATCGAGGCCATCCACCGGAACACTCCGTGAGCGTCCGTCGCGTGCGCCAGAACCAGGATCGCGGCGAGGAAACCGACCGTCGGAAGGAGTGCCCGCACCTGATCGAGCGCCTGTTCGGGCGTCAACGCCCCGATCACGGTCAACAGAATCGCAGCGGGTCCGGCCACCGCCACCTCGGGCAATCCGTGCGGTCGCACGACGGCGGCGACGAGCACCAGCACGATCAGCGCAACCACGACGACGATCACCGCGCCATCATCTCTCCTGACGGCGGGGACCGGAGAACGAACATTCGACAGCATTCCCGCGCGGACGCTGCGATGATTACGGGTGCGCCTGTCCGCCGAAACCACACGGTTGACGCGGAAATACCCCGCTCGACGCGGAAGAACCCCGCTTGACGTCACGGCTTCGAGACGAGCGAGATCATGCCGACCTCACCGAACAAGACGACAGCGATTGCGGCCGAATGCGCCTGCGAGGGCGAGACGGTGGCAGACGCCGGGACGATCCGTCCGGCGACATGATCGCCGGAGGTGCGCAGCGGACACAGCACAAGGCGGGTTCTCCCGGCCTGGCGATCGGCGACGCCGCCGCGAGCCCGGTCGCCGAGGTGCTGTCACGCCTCGGATCCTCGTCGTCCGGGCTGAGCGCCACGGAGGCCGCAGAGCGACTCGAGAGTGTCGGACCGAACGCCGTCCGGAGTTACGGGGTGCGGGTGTGGGCAGTCCTCGCGCGACAGTTGCGGAGCGCACTGCTGCTCCTGCTGGCCGTCACCGCAATCGCGTCGTTCTTTCTCGGGAATCGGAGCGACGCCGTCGTCATCGGGATCATTCTCGTCGCCAGTGTCGGCCTCGGATTCGTCAACGAGTACCGAGCCGAACGTGCGACCGCTGCGCTGCACTCGAACGTGCGGCACACGACCGTCGTTCTGCGGGACGGCGCGGCCGCGCGGGTCGATGTCACCGAACTCGTACCCGGCGACGTGGTGCGCCTGGTGCTCGGGGACGTCGTGCCGGCCGACATCCGACTGCTGGACGTCGTCGATCTCGAATGCGACGAGAGCGTGCTCACCGGAGAATCCGAACCCGCTGTCAAGACCACCGATGCCGTCCCGGAGGGTGCGGCGACGGCGGACCTGACGGATTGCGCTTTCATGGGCACGATCGTCCACGGGGGGACCGGCACGGGCGTGGTGGTCTCGACAGGAGTGAACGCGGAATTCGGGCGCATCGCTCGCGGACTCGGTGACAGGGAACCGGAAACGGACTTCCAGCGCGGACTGCGAAGCTTTTCGGTGCTGCTGCTGCAGGTAGCACTGGTTCTGACATCGCTGATCGTCCTGATCAATCTGCTGCTCGACCGCCCGCTCATCGAGTCGCTGCTGTTCGCGCTCGCGATCGCGGTGGGTATCACGCCCCAGTTGCTTCCCGCAGTGGTCAGCACCGCTCTGGCGTCCGGATCCCGCCGTTTGGCAGCGCAGAAGGTGCTGGTCAAACGACTCGTGTGCATCGAAGACCTCGGCGATGTGGACTTCCTGATCACGGACAAGACCGGCACCCTCACCACCGGGCGGATCGCATTCGTCGAAGCCGTACCTCTCGACGGCAACAGCGCCGAACACACCGTGCTGCACGGATTGCTCGCGACCGAGACGGAAACCGCCGGTTCCGGGCAACGGATCGCGGCCAACGCGATGGACACGGCACTGTGGGAGTCGGCGGGGGAGATCGGCGGGCAGGCCGACCGGTACCGGCGTATCGACGGCGTACCGTTCGACCACAGTCGTCGCATGGCCTCGGCGCTGACCGCTGATCCGGACGGTGACGCGACATTTCTGGTGGTCAAGGGCGCACCCGAATCGGTGCTGGCGCGTTGTGTGGAGGCGAGTGCCGACGCGCGCGAGCGGCTGGCACAGCTGTTCGACGAGGGGCGCCGCGTCGTCGCGGTGGCGACGAAGAATCTCGACGGGTCGCGGACCCGGGTCGGAGCCGACGACGAGCACGACCTCCACTTGACGGGATTCCTCGTGTTCTCGGACGAGCCGAAGGAGTCGGCACGACACTCGCTGGACCGGCTTGCTCGACTGGGCATCACCGTCAAGGTCGCGACCGGCGACAACGCCCAGGTGGCGGAGCGGGTCTGCGCCGAGTTGGGTCTCGGCTCGGCTGGCAGCGTGACAGGCGCCGAACTCGGACGTCTCGACGACGATCAGTTCGCTGAAATCGCCCAGCGTGCAACTGTGTTCGCACGGGTGTCCCCGGAACAGAAGGCGCGGTTGGTGCGGGCGCTACGCGGGCATGGGCGCGCGGTCGGGTTTCTCGGGGACGGTGTCAACGACGCGCTCGCGCTCCATGCCGCCGACGTCGGAATCTCCGTCGATTCGGGCACGGATGTGGCGAAAGACGCCGCGGACGTGGTTCTTCTGGAAAAGGATCTCGGTGTGCTCGCCGACGGCGTCACCGAGGGCCGTCGGACCTTCGCCAACACCATCAAATACGTCTTGATGAGCACGTCGAGCAATTTCGGCAACATGTTCAGTGCCGCTGCCGCATCGGCTGTGCTCACCTTCCTGCCGATGTTGCCCAGCCAGATCCTGCTCAACAACCTGCTCTACGACTCGAGTCAGCTGGCGCTCCCGGGCGACCGGGTCGACCCGGAGGAACTGCGTGCGCCGTCGCATTGGGACATCGGGTTCATCCGCCGGTTCATGCTGTTCTTCGGCCCGCTGAGTTCATTGTTCGACTTCGTGACGTTCGGGCTCATGCTCGGGGTGTTCCATGCCGGACCGGAACTGTTCCGTACGGGATGGTTCGTCGAGTCGCTGGCCACCCAGATTCTGATCGTCTTCGCGATCCGCACGCGCCGTACGCCTTTCATCCGCAGCCGGCCGAGCCGCACCCTGATCGTGACGGTCGCGGTGGTCCTCGCCGTGGGTATCGGCGTGACCTACTCCCCGTTCGCCGACGACCTCGGTTTCACGAGCCTGCCGCTCGGGTTCTTCGCCATGCTCGTCGTGCTGATCGTCGGCTACCTGGTTCTGATCGAGTTCGCCAAACGGTTGTTCTACGCCGAGCCGCTGCACCATCCTCCACCCTCACCGCGACGCGGACGACGGCGTCGACTGCATCGGCGCGCAGCGCACTTCGGCACCGGCGCGAGGCTTCCGGTGGTCGTTGCGCGCGTGGCGAATTCCGCGTCGGGCCATGCGGCGAGCAAGGGTGGAGGATGAGCGACGACGACTCCTGTCGTCAGGACGCGGGGCTCCAGCTGTCCGGACCGAACACCTCGTAACGGATGTTCTCGGCCGGCACGTTCCGGGCGATGAGCGCCTCACGCAGCGAGAGCATGAACGGCAACGGACCGCACAGGAATGCCCGCGTGGTCGGATCGAGTGGGAGATCGGAAATGTCGGCCCGGCCGACGCGCATGGTCTCCAGCGGTTGCCGTGCGCCGAGGTCCTCGTACCACCGGTACACGTCGGCCGACGGGATCCGTTCGACCAGTGTTTCGAGTTCGCGCCGGTGCGCGTGGCTCGCGGGAGATCGGTCCGCGTGGAGAATCGAGATGCGCCGTGCGTCGCCGGATTCCGCCAGGTGGTCGAGCATGCCGATCATCGGTGTGCACCCGATCCCGGCCGAGGCGAGAAAGATCGGCTTGTCGTCCTCAGGGAGCACCAGATCACCGAACGGAGTCGTGACATCGAGGTCGTCACCTTCGAAGACGTTGTCGAACAGGAAGTTCGAGACCTCACCTGCGGGATGGGTTGTCCCGTCGGCGCCGGTGGCCGGGAGGACGCGCTTGACCGTGATGCGCCAGTCGCCCTTCGACGGAGCGTTGGACAAGCTGTACTGGCGGATCTGGCGCGCGCCGTCGGGAAGCCGAACGCCGACCGAAAGGTACTGTCCCGGGCGGAAAGTGGGCAGAACCGAGCCGTCCTTCGATGCCAGTGTGAAGGACACGGTGTCGGCGGACTGGTGCGTCCTGCCGACGACACGCACGGTGCGCCACACGTCACCCGTCTCGACGCCTGCGGCGGCATAGAGGTCGGCTTCGAGGGCGATCAGGGTGTTCGCCATCAGCCAGTACAGTTCGTCCCACGCCGCCGCGACCTCGGGAGTGACGGCCTCGCCGAGAACTTCCACGATGGCCTCGAACAGGTGCTTGTGGACGATCCAGTACTCGTCGGGCTTGATTCCCAGCGATGCGTGCTTGTGCGCGATACGGGAGAGGATCGACTCGACGCGCGCCGGGTCCGGATCGAGCTGAAGGGTCGCGAACGCCGCGATGGAACCGGCGAGCGCCTTCTGCTGCTCACCTTGCTTCTGGTTGCCGCGGTTGAACAGGTCCCGTTCGAGTTCGGGGTGAGCGTCGAACATCTTCCGGTAGAACAACGGCGTGATGTCGCCGATGGCCGCACCGACTGCGGGCAGCGTCGCTGCGATCACGTCTTCGGATCCGGGCGAGAGCGGCATGGGTTCTCCTCATGGGTGGGTGGGAGGCGAGATTCGCGGGGGCACGGGAAAAGGCAGTTCGGCAGTGTTCCCGCGGGTCGCCAGATCTGCGACGGTGAGTGTGTCGAGCGCGGAGTAGAAGGCTTCCCGAGCTGTGCGCAGGGCAACGCGAAGAGTGCAATTGCCGCGGAGGGGACATGGTTTCGGTCCGTCGCAGTCCACGACCTCGCCTTCACCCTCGAGCTGGCGCGTGAGCCACCCGATCGTGGCGGTTCGGCCGAGTTCGGTGATGGCCAGACCACCTCCGCGCCCGCGCCGGGTGATGACGACGCCGAGCTCCCCGAGTCGCGCAACGACCTTGACGGTGTGTGCGTACGACAGTCCGAGTTGTTCGGCGACCGTAGCGGTGTTCGGCAGGTCTGCCGCCGGGGCGGCGGCCAGATGCGTGACAACTCGCAGTCCGAGATCGGTGAACCGAGTGAGTTGCATGCCCAGGACGATATAAACAGGTATCCGAAATGACAATTAAATTGTGATGTGCATCGCCGCTGGAATCCGTTGTCCTGACTAATTTCTCGAATCGGTGGGACCAAAGTCCCCGACGGTGACCTGCGATTGCGGCTACCCTCGATTTGTGACGACTCCGAGCGCAGAACCCCACGACCGCCGTCGGGTGACGGTGGGTGTCGACGGTTCCCCTCCGTCCGAACGCGCTGTTCGATGGGCGGCGGCGACTGCGGCGGGGCGCGGCCTCACGCTCCATCTCGTCCACGCAGTCGATTTCGCCCCGGCGTCGTTGCTCACGCCGACGCCCTCGGCGGAGCTTCCGTTCTTCCGGCCCTCCCAGGTGTTCGAATGGGCCGAGGAGGACGCCACCGCTCTGCTGTCGGACGCCGAGGAGATCGCTCGTGCCACCGAGCCCGACGTCCGGGTCACGACCGAGATCGCACTGACGGGTAGCGCGAAATGGCTGGTAGAGCTGTCGCGCCGGTCTGCGATGGTGGTGCTCGGCGCGACCGGCAGTACCCGGCTCGGTGAGTTGCTCCTGGGATCGACGCCCGTCGCGGTCGTCGGTCACGCGGCATGTCCGGTCGTCGTCGCACGCGGCGCCGCACCACCCGTTCCGGACAACCGGCCGGTCGTGGTCGGGCTCGACGGCAGCGCACTGAGCGAAGTGGCCGTCGAAGCGGCTTTCGAGGAGGCGTCGTGGCGCCGGGTCGATCTGGTCGCGGTGCACGTCTGGAGCGACATGCGGCCGGGTGAGATCGCAGCGTCGCCGCACTGGTTCGATCCGGTGGCGTTCGAGGAGAGCGAGCACGCCCTCGTGTCCGAATGTCTCGCCGGTTTCGGCGACCGGTTCCCGGACGTCACGGTGCACCGCAAGATCTACGTCGACGGTCCGCGGGTTCACCTGACGGCCTGGAGTGAGAAGGCCCAGCTCGTGGTGGTCGGTAGCCGTGGTCGTGGAGGATTCGCCGGCCTCCTGATGGGCTCGACGAGCAACACGCTCCTGCGGGAGGCGGCCTGCCCCGTGATGGTCGTGCGACCCGGAGCATCGTGACGGCGGTAGTGTGCGTTGCACTATCGACGACCACGTCCGCGCGGGTGCGCGGCAGGAGTGAGGGTGGCGCATGCGCATCGGAATGGGACTGAACTACAGCGGTGGATTCGCCGAGACCGCCGCCGAGGTCGCTGACCTCGAACAGGCCGGACTCGACATCGTGTTCGTACCCGAGGCCTATTCGTTCGATGCGGTGAGCCAGATCGGTTACCTGGCGGCCAAGACCAGCCGTGTCGAACTCGCGTCCGGCATCCTGCAGTTGTTCACCCGTACCCCCACGCTCACGGCGATGACGGCGGCGGGCCTCGACTACGTCTCCGACGGCCGGTTCGTGCTCGGGATCGGCGCGTCGGGTCCGCAGGTGATGGAGGGCTTCCACGGCGTCCCCTACAACGCGCCGCTCGGCCGCACCCGCGAGATCGTCGACATCTGCCGCCAGGTGTGGCGCCGCGAGAAGGTCGAGCACCAGGGCAAGTACTACCAGATTCCGCTGCCCGCGGATCAGGGCACCGGTCTCGGTAAGCCGCTCAAGCTCATCAACGAGCCTGTGCGCGAACGGATTCCGATCATCATCGCGTCGCTCGGACCCAAGAACGTCGAGATGACGGCGGAGATCGCAGAGGGCTGGCAGCCGCTCTTCTACTTCCCGGAGAAAGCCGCGGGAGTGTGGGGAGACTCCATCGCCAAGGGCAAGGCCAAGCGCGACCCGGCCCTCGGAGATCTGCAGATCTACGCCCAGGTTCCGCTCGCCATCGGCGACGACGTGGAGCACATGCTCGACTGGGTCCGGCCGATGGTCGCTCTCTACGTCGGCGGCATGGGCGCCAAGGGCAAGAATTTCTACAACGACCTCGCGGTCCGCTACGGGTACGAGAAGGAAGCGGAGAACATCCAGGATCTGTACCTGTCCGGCAAGAAGGAAGAAGCCGCGGCCGCGGTACCCGTCGAACTGATCCGCGCGGTGTCGCTGATCGGGTCGGAGGGCTTCGTGCGCGAACGGGTGGCCGCATTCGCCGAGTCGGGCGTCACGACCCTCAACGTCACACCGTTCGCGCCCGACACCGCCGGTCGCGTGCGATTGATCGAACAGCTGCGGCACATCTGCGGCTGACACAACCCGAGAAAGGTTCCCGCCACCGATGAGCGAACCCAAGCCGATCGTCGTCGCCGTCGACGGATCCGAGGCATCCACCCACGCGATGATCTGGGCGGCACGATCCGCGGCGGCGCGCGCGCTGCCGTTGCACATCGTCACCGTCGTCCACATCCCCGCGTTCTACTACTCGGAGCCGTACCTCGCGCAGAGCTTCCACGAGGAGATGAAGGCGACGGCGCGCGATCGGCTCGACAGCGCCGCCATGATGGCCCGGCAGATCGTCGACGACTCCGGACGGGTCGAGGTCACCACCGAGCAACTCGAGGGCAAGGTGGCGTCCACCCTGGTCGCGGTGTCGGCGAAGGCCGATCGCCTCGTGGTGGGCTCCCGCGGACTCGGGGAGGTCAAGGGGCTGCTCGCAGGTTCGGTGTCCACCGCGGTGGCGTCCCATGCCGTGGCCCCGGTGGTCGTGGTCCGCGGCCGCACCCTCGACGGCGCCCCGCCGGCCGAAGGTCCCGTCGTGGTGGGCGTCGACGGATCGGAGTCGTGCCGGGCCGCAGTCGAGGTGGCGTTCGCCGAAGCTTCCTCACGTGGCGCGACCCTCGTGGCCGTCAACGTGTGGAGCGATGTGAGCGTGCAGCCGTCGCTCGGCGCGGTGCCCGAAGACCCGCACTGGAGTCGCATCCAGACCGGCGAGGAAATCGTCCTGGCGGAACGGCTCGCGGGATATCGGGAACGCTATCCGGACGTCGTGGTGGAACGGGTCGTCGCACGCGACCGGCCGGTGCGTGTGCTCAGCGAGTACGCCGAACAGGCACAGTTGCTCGTGGTGGGAACTCGTGGCCGGGGCGGCTTCAAGGGGCTGCTGCTCGGTTCCACGAGCAACGCGCTGATCCAGACCGCGGACTGCCCGGTCATGGTCGTCCGGTCCGAAGTCGAGGACTGAGCGCGCGGCGCAGAACAGCTATTACGCGAGCAGGGTGTCAGCCGAATTCGTCGACGCCCTGCTCGCGTAGTTCGTTCCAGGCGTCGGCGGGATGGACGCCGCGGGCGATGGCGCCGTTCTCGATGAGGACGCCGAGCATCTGAGACATGAGGAACGCGACGTCGTCGAACCTGCCACAGCTGTACCGGGACGCGAGCCAGCCGGAGACGTTCCCCGCCTTCGCTGCCTGTGCCATGTCCAGCGCCGCGTGGAAAAGTTCCGTCGTGGGGGCCTGAACCGGGTCGTCCGTGGGTGCGCTCACTGCCTCCTCCTGTCTGCGTCGTGGTACCGGAAGGAATCACGGTCTAACAGATTGCACTGTAATCGCCTGTCGCACACATCAAAAGCCGATCCGCATGATGAGCTGGGGTGGCGCCGGCAGATCGAGTAGTTCGGCGAGCCGGGACGCCGAGTCCCCGATACGCAGCGGATGCGTGAGCACCGATGCCGACAGTCGCGCGTCGACCGCTGCGAGCCACGCTCGCTGGGCCGCCATTCCCACACGCACCAGGTCTTCCGGTTCGGAGGAGTCGGGCACGAACAGCAGAACGGTTTCTCGCGCGATGGAATCGGAGAGCGCAGCCGGGTCGGGGACGCCCGTGGTGATCAGTGCTGCGCCCGCGGCACCTCGCTCATCGAGACCGGTGTTCCACGTCGTGACCACCTCGGCGTTCCCGTCGGGTTGCCAGTGCGAGGTCCACGAGAACATCTCGCGCTGGTAGTGCTGGTGCCGGCGCTTGGCTTCGGCCGCATAGGTGAGGGTGCCGGCCAGGGCGCTCGCCTCGTCGGGGGCCAGCAGCATGACGTGGATTCCGGGCACTTCGGCAGCCGCGGAGATCACGTCGGCGATGGTCTCGGCAGGTACCGGGACGCCGGCGAAGGATTCGCGGTGGCTGCGCCGGTGGGATATTGCGGCGTAGAGGCGAAGGTCCCAGTTCGACGGTGCGGCCGCCTCGACCGCGTCGACCCGTGCGACCAGCGCAGAGCGATCGGGATCGGGGAACAGAGCGGTCCGGGTCCGGTACCCCAGCACGCGCACGGCCAGTTCCAGGTTCGCGACGGCTGTGCCGCACGAGATCGTCCGGTCGGGGCGGAGCGGATCGCCGCCGGGCTCGGCGAATTCGGTGCGTTCCTCGAGTTCGGCCGACTGTCCGGGGAGGTACAGGTTCCACGGCTGGGTGTCGTGAACGCTCGGGGCCGCGACCACGGCCCGTGCGATGATGTCCGTGCCCCCGGCGTTCCAGGTTTCGAAATCGACTGACACGGTCGCCTCCTCGCTCAGGGTCACCGTTTCCGGACGCGGTGTAGGCACACACGCCCGCATAGGTAGCGTTGCTCACGAGACACCTGTCGCGCGTGGGGCGAAGGTCCCGGACCTGCCGTCGAACGGCCCGGAGCCGGGTCACGAGGGTGACGGCTGGGACAATGGGGACCGATGCCCAACGAAAGGTGCGTGACATGCCCCGCGTATTCCTCGTCGACGACCACGAGATCGTCAGACGCGGCCTGGTCGACCTGCTGAGCAGCGTCGCGGACTTCACCGTGGTCGGAGAGGCCGCATCGGTGGGGGAGGCGCTCGCCCGGGTACCCGGCAGCGACGCCGACGTCGTGGTGCTCGACGTGCGACTCCCCGACGGGAACGGGGTGGAATTGTGCCGTGAACTGCGCAACCGCATGCCAGAACTCCGGGCGCTGATGCTCACGTCGTACGCCGACGACGAAGCGCTCTTCGACGCCATCATGGCGGGCGCGTCCGGATTCGTGCTCAAGCAGATCCTCGGCACCGACCTGGTCTCCGCGATCCGCACGGTGGGAGAGGGCGGTTCGCTGCTCGACAGCCGTGCGACCGCGGCGCTGATGGAACGGATCCGGGCCTCGCGCAACGCAGACCCGCTCGCCGAACTGTCCGAGCAGGAGCGCGCGGTCTTCGAGCTGATCGGTGAGGGCATGACCAACCGGGAGATCGCCGAGCGGCTGTTCCTTGCGGAGAAGACCGTCAAGAACTACGTCTCGCGGCTGCTGTCGAAGCTCGGAATGCAGCGACGCACCCAGGCCGCTGTGCTCGCCACCGAACTCCGCAAGGAACGCGGGCACGACAACACCTGACGGGGTCCGGCGGAGTCAGAGCGGGGCGCACCAGACCAGCCGCGTGCCCCTGCTCTCGTTGGATTCGACGCGGAACGACCCGCCGCACTGCTCGGCGCGTCGTTCCAGATTGATCAGACCGCTGCGCCGCACGGTGGCGGGCAACCCGGTTCCGTCGTCGACGATCTCGATCCGGAAGTCCTCGAGGGCCGAGACCGAGACGGAGATGTTCTCGGACTGGGAGTGCCGGAGTGCGTTGCTCAGCCCTTCCCGCAACACCGCTTCCGCTTGTGGATGGATGCGGGCGGGCACGAGGGTGTCGATCGGGCCCCGGAACTGGATGTTCGGCGACACGGCCGAGTGGACGCTCAGATCCCCGACCACGTCGAGCAGTCGCCGCCGCAGGCTCGTCGACGCTGCGGCGCCGGTGGTGTGCAGGTCGAAGATGGTCGTGCGGATCTCGCGGACGGTCCGGTCGAGTTGTTCGACCGCGTGCTGCACCACCTCCGCCATCCGGTCGTTGCCGACGCCCGAGGCCATGGTGCTCTGCAAGCTCATCCCGGTGGCGAACAACCGCTGAATCACGTTGTCGTGCAAGTCCTGTGCGATTCGGTCGCGGTCGGCGAGCACATCGAGCAGTCGCTGCTTGCGTTGTTGCTCTGCGAACTCGAGGGCGACGGCCGCGAGATTCGCCATCGATTCGAGACGGAGGACGTCTTCGTCGCCCCACGGTTCGCTACCCGCTGCCCGTGTCGCGACGAGCGCACCGGTGATCGCGGAGGTGGCGGAGAGTGGGAGTACCACCGCGTGACCCGGTCCGCTCGAATCCGCCGACGGGAGAAGCCATGTCGTACGGGTGTGTACCGGCTTCCGGGTTCTGAGGGCGCGCATGATCGGTGACCCGGTGAGGTCGACGCGCGTCGAAGTCAAGGAGGGCTCCGCGGGGGCCGCCGCCCGGACCGAGCCCTGTACGCCGTCGGCGAGGACGACGTACACCTCGGAACACACGGCGAGTTCCCGAACCTGGCCGACGAGCAGCGAGAGGGTGTCGTCGACCGAGCCGCCGACGAGCAACCGGGCGTTGATCGATGCCATTGCGGTGAGCCACCGCTCGCGGGTGAGGGAACCCTCGAACAGCCATGCGTTCTCGACGGCCATGCCGGCCGAGGTCGCCAGGACTTTCAGGAGGATCTCGTCTTCCTCGGTGAACTCGGGTGCGCCGATTTTCTCGGTGAGATAGATGCTGCCGAACACCTTGCCGCGCACCATGATCGGAGTCCCGAGGAAACTTCCCATCGGGGGATGGTTGGCAGGGAAGCCGATCGAGCCGGGGTGCTGGGACAGGTCGGCGAGACGCACCGGCCGGGGGTCGTTGACGAGCAGGCCGAGAAGGCCGCGACCCTCGGGGAGGTGTCCCATGACCTCCCGCTGCGTGGGGTCGATGCCCACGTAGACGAATTCCGAGAGTCCGCCGTCCGAGGCGCGCACACCGAGAGCGCCGTACCGGGCCCCGAGCAGCGACGTCGCTGCCGAGACGATGCGCTGCAGCATCGAATCGAGTTCGAGGCCGGACCCTACGACGAGCACGGCCTCGAGCAGTCCACGGAGCGTCGCGGGGGTGACCGTCTCGTCCAGGCGCTCGCGCATTTCGGACAGCAACGTGTCGATGACACCGTCGGTGAGCTCGCTCATCGGGCCTGGCCGTCCACAAGTGCCAGGACCGCGCGGACCGCGATCTCGGACGGGTCTGCTTTCGCGCGACCCAGGTCGTGTGCGGCGCCCTCCACCGGGACCAGCGTCGTCGGGGCCGGCACGAGCGCGAGGGCGTGCCGCAGTTCGTCGAGCGTGCCGAAGGGGTCCCGGTCTCCGTGCACGAACACCGACGGCGCGGTGAGGGCAGGCAGATGTTTGGTCCGCGGCTTGTCGGGCTGGCCCGGCGGGTGCAGCGGGTACGACATCAGCAACAGTCCGTCCGCGATCCCGGGTCGTTCGGCGGCGAGCATGGTCACCTGGCGCCCGCCGTACGACACTCCGCCGAGAATGAGCGGCCCGTCGGAATATTCCCTGGTGGCGGCTGCGACCGCGGCGACACCCTCGCGGTCCTCGCCGGCACGCGACGGCTGCGGCGGCCCTTTGGGGCGGCGCCGGCGGAACGGGAGGTCGTACCGCAGCGCCACGAAACCGTGCGCGGCGAAACGGGTGCACATGAGCTGGAGGATCTTCGCGTTGCAATTGCCTCCGGCTCCGTGTGTGAGCGCGACGACGCCGCGCGGGGAGCCCGAAGCGGAGTGCAGATAGCCGGACAGGGCCTCGGTGTCCACGTGTTCGGCGTCTTCGGGTGCGGGCGTCACACGGATACGGTAACCGCATCTCCGAGGTGGCCCTCGGAGATGCGGCCCGGGGCGTCAGTCGACGACCGCGGTGGCCTCGACTTCGAGAAGAAGTCCCTCACCCGCGAGGGCGGCCACTCCGATGCCGGTGAAGGGCGGGAGCGGCTTGTCGATCCCGAGGCGCGCGGCGGCGCGGGCCACGCCCTCGACGAACGGTTCCATCTTGTCGGGCGACCAGTCGACGACGTAGACGGTCAATTTCGCGACATCGTCGAATGTCGCGCCGGCCTCGGCCAGGGCGGTGGCGACGTTGAGATAGCACTGCTCGGCTTGGGCCGCGATATCGCCCGCGCCCACCAGGGTGCCCTGCGCATCGACCGAGACCTGACCGGCCGTGAACACGAGCTTCGAGCCGGTCGCGACCGACACCTGGCGGTAGAGATCGACCTCGGGCAACGCTTCGGGGTTCATCAAGGTGACGGGCACCGGTACTCCTCTGGGTTGATCGGACTGGCAGGCGCTTAATATAGCAACACAATGTTATGTATTGTTCAGGCATGGTGAGGTCCAAAGATCCGGCGGTGCGCGCACTGCTTCTCGAACGGGCGGCCCACATGCTCCGTACCCGTGAACCGATCACTCTGCGTGCACTCGTGGCGGGCACCGGCGTCTCCACGATGGCCGTCTACACCTACTTCGGCGGCATGGACGGGTTGTGGATGGCCCTCCGGCAGGAGGGCTTCACCAGGCTGGAAGCCAG
This sequence comes from Rhodococcus sp. NPDC060084, assembly GCF_042730335.1. Taxonomy (NCBI): domain Bacteria; kingdom Bacillati; phylum Actinomycetota; class Actinomycetes; order Mycobacteriales; family Nocardiaceae; genus Rhodococcus; species Rhodococcus sp. NPDC060084. The sequence continues at coordinate 10,817 of NZ_JBHWWX010000034.1, read as the reverse complement.
GTTTGCGACCGTGGCGCTCACGGACGATCCGGTCCGGGACCTGACCGCACTCGTCGCGGCGTATCTCGGGAACGCACTCGAGCAGCCGGACCTGTACCGGGTGATGTTCGACGCGAGCGTCGACCTCGAAGACCTCTCGGCTGCCGATGCCACCCTCGAGTATCTGGTGCGGGCGGTGCGCCGGGCCGAGGGCGAAGGCCGCTTCACCGGAATCGAGCCCCTGGACCTGGCGATCCAGAGTTGGGCGATCGGCCACGGGTTGGTGTCGCTCGTCGCGAACGGGCCGTTGCCCGAGGACACGCTCGAACACTGTGTACCGATGCTCACGGCGCTGTTCGTCGGAGCAGGCGACGACATCACGCGGTGCCGCGCGTCGGTGGCACACGGCTGGAGTCGGCCTACGGCTACTTGAGCAGCCTGGACAGCCGGCGGTCGGCGAGCACCTTCCCGCCCGTCTGGCACGTCGGGCAGTACTGGAAGGAACGTTCCGCGTAGGAGACTTCGCGGACGGTGTCTCCGCACACCGGGCACGGTTGACCGGTGCGGGCGTGCACCCGCATGCCGGAGCGCTTCTCGCCCTTGAGCCGGGCTGCGTCCTGCCCGACGGATCGCGCGACGGCGTCCTCGAGCACGGAGCGCATCGCGCCGTACAGTGCCGAGACCGAGGCGTCGTCGAGCCGTCCGGCCGTGGCGAACGGTGACAGTCGCGCCACGTGGAGGATCTCGTCCGAGTAGGCATTCCCGATTCCTGCGAGCACGGACTGATCGGTGAGGAACGTCTTCAGCCGGGAGGTACTCCCGGCGACCAGTGCGGCGAACTCGTCGGCGGTGAGCTCGAGGGCGTCCGGTCCGAGGCGCGCGACACCGGGGATCTTCTTCGGGTCGTCGACGACCCAGACCGCGAGCCGCTTCTTGGTGCCCGCTTCCGTGAGATCGAACGCCGGCGTCGTCGCGTCGGGCGCGAACAGGTGGACCCGCAGAGCCAGCGGTCCCTTCCCCAGCTTCGGCGGAGACTGCGACGGTTCGTCGAGCCACCGCAGCCACCCCGCGCGGGAGAGGTGTGTGACCATCTGCAGGTCCGAACACTCGATGGCGAGGAACTTGCCGTACCGGGCGGCGCCCGTGATGTCCCGCCCCTGCAATGCGGTGATCGGCGGATCTGCCGTCTGCAGCACGCTCAACGCGGCCACGTCGATCCGCCCCACCACGGATCCGACAGCATGCTCACGCAGGAATACGGCGAGTGCTTCCACCTCGGGCAGCTCGGGCATGGCTCCCAGGCTACGACTCGGGCGCGATCACCGGGGCTCGGCGGACGAACCGGTGTCGGGACGACGCCGTAGACTGCCCTCGTGACTGTGCCGACCCCCTACGAAGATCTCTTGCGACTCGTCCTCGAGACCGGTGCCGAGAAGAACGACCGTACCGGGACGGGCACGCGGAGCCTGTTCGGTCACCAGATGCGCTTCGATCTCTCCGAGGGCTTTCCGCTCGTCACCACCAAGAAGGTGCATCTGAAGTCCATCGTCTACGAGTTGCTGTGGTTCCTGCGCGGCGACTCGAACGTCCAGTGGCTCCGCGACCACGGCGTGACGATCTGGGACGAGTGGGCGCAGCCGGACGGCGATCTCGGTCCCGTCTACGGGGTCCAGTGGCGTTCGTGGCCGACTCCCGACGGACGGCACATCGACCAGATCTCGCAGGTGCTCGAGACGCTGCGCAGCAATCCCGACTCGCGCCGGATGATCGTCTCCGCGTGGAACGTCGCCGACCTGGACAAGATGGCGCTGATGCCGTGCCACGCGTTCTTCCAGTTCTACGTCGCCGACGGCAAGCTCAGCTGCCAGCTGTACCAGCGCAGCGCCGACCTCTTCCTCGGGGTGCCGTTCAACATCGCCAGCTACGCGCTGCTCACCCACATGGTGGCGCAGCAGGTCGGGCTCGAGCCCGGCGAGTTCATCTGGACCGGCGGCGACTGCCACATCTACTCCAATCACATCGAGCAGGTCACCGAGCAGCTCACGCGCGCGCCGTACCCGTACCCGACCTTGCAGTTGCAGCGCCGGGACTCGCTCTTCGACTACACCTTCGACGACGTGAAGATCGTCGGCTACCGGCACCATCCGGCGATCAAGGCGCCCGTGGCCGTCTGATGGGTGAGATCAGCCTGATCTGGGCACAGGCCCGCAACGGCGTCATCGGGCGCGACAACACGATTCCCTGGCACATCCCGGAAGACCTGGCGTTCTTCAAGGACGCCACGATGGGCAAGCCGGTGGTCATGGGGCGTCTCACGTGGGATTCGCTGCCGCCGAAGTTCCGGCCGCTCCCGGGCCGCCGCAACGTGGTCGTCACCCGCGACCCGGAATGGTCGGCCGACGGTGCTCACGCCGCATCCGGTCTCGACGAGGCGTTCCGGCTCGCGGGCGACGGCGATGTCGTGGTCATCGGTGGCGGCCAGATCTACGCGCAGGCGATGCCGCGAGCGACCCGTCTGCTGGTCACCGAGGTGGACCTCGACATCGACGGGGACGCGACGGCTCCGGAGATCGGGCCCGAATGGTCGGCGACCGAGACCGGAGAGTGGCGGTCGTCGGCGAAGGGGATCAGGTTTCGCTGGGTCCGGTATTCGCGAAGCTGAGTGTCGTGTCGGTGAGTACGCCATACTGCGCTACATGGACAAGCTCTCCCTGACCGCGCTGGCCCGGCAGCAGCTGAAACTGGCGGCGACGTCGAGCAGTGGCCGTAGTTCGCAGACGGTTTTCGGCGGGCACGCCAAGCATCTGCGGCAGACCATGGTGGCGCTGCTGGCCGGGCACGAACTCGGTGAGCACGACAGTCCCGGCGAGGCGACCCTGCAGATCCTTCAGGGGCAACTCCAGCTGGTCGCAGGCGACGACCTGTGGAAAGGGTCGGCGGGGGATCTGATCGTCATTCCGCCGGCGCGGCACAGCGTCCGGGCGATCGAGGACGTCGCGTTTCTCCTCACGGTCGTGAAGTAGCAGGCGCGTCGCTCGTGTAGCCGCGATAGCCCTCCCACGCGATCCGCCGCTCTCGGCGCGGATCGTCCTCCACTCGCTGGGGAACATCGAAAATCATGGTCGCGCGGTCTATTTCGTCATAAGCGGGCCACGAAGGCAGTGGTTCGCCGTGCCTCGCGAAATGTGTCCACTGCCGCTGTACCGATGCCGCGACGGTGCGCAGCCCGCGCCGTCCGCCCGCGGTGGTGAGGATCCGGCCGATCGGCTCGTCGGCCTGATCGAACACTGCCAGCAGATCGACCGCGTGCGTCGCGTCGAACCCGGTCCACTTGAGGAGACGCGGCGCGTAGTCGAACCGGTACATGTACGTCGGTGCGAAGCGTGCGTGCGCCTGTGCGATCTGGAGTGCGGGATACCAGAACGTGAAGTCGCCGCCGAGATCGATGGCGGCCTTCTCGTCCGGATATCCGGGGTACGCCGCGGTCACCCGGCTCTTCGCGTCCGGGTCGGTCGCAGCGAACATGCGGTCGATGCGGTCGGGACTGGTAGGCAGGCCGTCGAGGAACTTCGGGAACAGCGCGCCTTCCCGGTCGTTGGTGCCGATGACGAGGGGGACCGGATGAGCCGCTCCGGTCTCGAAGGCATCGAGCGGAGCGATCGGGACGACATCGCCGTCGACAACCGGCCCGAACGGGTGGAGGCCGGGAGTGTCCCTCAGAGTGTGGGCGCCCAGACGCGCACCCGCGCGTCCCAGGTCCGCGGGAGAACCGCCGGTGAGTGCCGCGACAGCCGATTCCGAGTCGGCGCCGAGCAGTTCGAGGAACACGCGACTCCACCGGGCGGAGTTGTCGGCGGTGTTCACCAGGTTCGGGGCGGGACTCTGCGCGATCGCCCCGGAGAACAGCCCGCGCGCCGCGGGCGTCGCGAGCAGCGTCGTGACCGAGGTACCCCCGGCCGATTCACCGAAGATCGTCACGTTGCCCGGATCGCCGCCGAAAGCAGCGATATTGCGCTGCACCCACTCGAGGGCCGCGACCTGGTCCCGGAGACCCAGATTGGAGTCGAATTGTGTGGTGCCGTCGGAGAACTCGCGGAAATCGAGATATCCGAGCGCGCCGAGCCGGTAGTTGACCGACACGTACACCACATCGCCGCGCCGTACGAGCGACTCACCCCCGTACAGGGAGAGGGCAGTGGTGCCGAGAGTGAATGCGCCGCCGTGGATGAACACCATCACCGGCCGCGGACTGTGCACCCGGCCCGCGGGCGCAAGGACGTTGAGCGTGAGACAGTCCTCGGCGGGGCGCACCCGGACGCCGCGGCGTCCCGTGGCGACTCCTCGCGGGTGCTGGGATGCCGCATTGCCGAACTGCGTGGCGTCCCGCTCGCCCGTCCAGGGTTCGACGGGCTGGGGAGCGCGCAGGCGCAGCGCGCCCACGGGTGGTGCCGCGTAGGGAATGCCGCGCCACGTGAGCAGGTCGCCGGTTCGGACACCGCGAACAGCGCCGTCCGCATATGTGACGAGGGTCTCGGACGTCATTCTTGGCACTGTACGGGACGAGTCACCACGATCGGCGAGTCCCGCGCAGGGGCGTCACAGTTGCGGGCGCAGCACGTCGTACGCCCACGCCGCCAGGGTCGTCGGCGTCGTGGACCGTATCGAGCGTGATTGTTCCGGAACGAATCCGTCGCGGAGGCCGGTGGACATGCCCGTCATCGCGTCGACCTGCGCGTCGGACAGGCCGGCGGCCTGTAACCCCCGGCGCATCTCGTCGTCGGCGATCTGTTCGGCGCGCAGCGGCAGGTCCGTCGCAGCGGAGACGATCTCCGCGACCTGTGTCCACGTGAGATCGGACGGCCCGTGGACGGCCTGCACGTGACGGCCGCTCCACTCGGTCGAGAGCAGTCGTGTGGCCGCGACCTCGGCGATGTCGCGGGGCGCGACCCACGGCATCGGATGGTCGACCGGCACGATCACCTGCACGGTGCCGGAGGCGATCATGTCGAGTTGGTACTCCAGGTTGCTGAAGAAGTACCCGCACCGCATGTGCGTGACGTCGGCATCCGTGTCGTCCAGTGCGAGTTCGGTGGCGGCCAGGCCGTCGATTTCGCCTGCGCCGCGGCGCTTCTCGGCCCCGACGCTGCTCTGGAAGACCACCCGCCCGATGCCGTTTTTCGTGACCGCCCGGGCGATACTCGTGGCTGCGCGGCGGTACTCGGCGAGAGGGTCGTCGCCGGAAGGTGGCGGGTCCACCCAGTAGATCGTGTCGACCCCGGCGGTTGCCTCGACGACCGCATCCGAATCGAACTGGTCGACTGCGACGGTGTCGACCTCCGCACGCAGCCGAGCAGGCAGCTTCTCGGGACGGCGCGCCAGGACCAGGGGGCGCACCCCGGCACGGACCAGGATGGGAACGAGATGGCGGCCGACGTGTCCGGTGGGAGTAGTGACGGCGATACGCATGTATGGATCTCCTCTCGTCGAGTGCTCCGGCGTCACCGTATCGAGAGATACGGCCCGATCCTGTCCGCCATTTCGGTCACCATGGATTTCATGACGAGCGACCCGACGACACGCGCGCTCGAACTCCTGTCGGTTCTCCAGCGGGGAGGGGAGTGGACGGCAGCCGTGCTCGCCGCGCGCCTGGGGGTCAGCACACGTACGGTCCGCCGCGATGTCGAGCGGCTGCGCCGTCTGGGGTATCGGGTCTACAGCCGGCCCGGCCCGTCGAGTGCGTACCGGCTCAGGGCGGGCCGGTCCGTCCCGCCGCTGCTCTTCACCGCCGACGAGGTCGCGATCCTGGTCGCCGGAGTGCGGCTGATCGCGCCTCGCCTCGCGAGCGCGGAGAGTGCGGGCGGCGCGGACAGGGCGGACGATGCGGACAGTGCACTGGCGAAACTCGAGAACGTACTCTCGCCGGCGCTGCGGCAACGTTCCCACGCGATGGACCTCGCCACCGAGGTGCTCGACGACGCGCACGGCGTCAGCGTGCAGGTGGTCGGGGCGCTGGCCGATGCGGTCGCGGAGTCCGGACGGGTCCGCTTCGGCTACCGCGACCGCAACGATGCAGCGTCCGTCCGGACGGTGGATCCGTATCGCCATGTATATCGGGCCGGCCACTGGTATCTCGTCGGGTTCGATCTCGACAGAGACGAGTGGCGCACCTACCGCATGGACCGGATCGGCTCCGTGGAACGTATCCCCGGCACGTATCGTCGGCGCGACCTGCCCGGCGAGTCGCTCGGCCGCTGGTTCGACACCGACTTCGGGAGAGGCCGGGACTCGAGGCACCAGGACGCGGGCCACCGGGACCCGGGTCACCAGTAGGTGGCGTGCAGACCTCTCTCGGCGAGTTCTGCGTCGATGAACGCGCGCAGCGTCCGGGTGTCGGGGAATCGATCTTCGTCGAGGGCGACGAGCGCGAGCGTGTATCGATCGTCCCGGCTGCACAGGTAGGTCGACAGGCGTGTCGAGGTCGTGGCGTCCCTCGTGCCGAGGCCGGGATGCATGGCGCGCATCGCCACCCCGGCGGTGCGGTGCGGACCGAACGCATCGAGCACGGCCGGGACGCGACCGATATTGGAGCACAGCATGTCTCGCTCGCCGGCGCCTCTGGCGAGGCGGGCCGCGACACGGTCGGGTACGAGTTGCACGATCTCTGCGGGGATACCGTGCGGCGCGCCCTCGCGAGGCTGCCGGTACGCGTGCGTGGCCTTGGCCCTGATCGTCGCCACCGTGTCGTCCGCGTCGACGGTGATACCTGTCATCGATACCCCGTTGGACGTGGTGCCGGAACCGCGATCGTCCACCGGAATGGAGATCTTCAGGGGGAAGGGGATGCCTGCGCGGCGGGCGATCCCGGTCGCGATCGCCAGCATCAGCGAATTCGCGGTGCCCTCTCCGATGCCGGCAGCGGCGTCCCACTCGTCGCTCGGCACGTCGATCAGGGCGGTACGGGGACGCAACCGCACCGACAGCGGGACCGGCGGTTTTTCACGCGGACCGGAACGGCGCACGCCCCGGAGACCGCGCGCGACCGTACGGACGACATGCAGCGCGTCGCGGACGTCGGAGGTGTGGGACTCGTCGGGTGGCTCGGCGTGACCGGCGAGAGCCTCGGCCACAGCATCGATCAGTCCCCGCGCGTCGGTCAGTACGTGGGAGCAGACGAGGGAGACGAGAGTGCCGCCGCCGGCGAGATGTGCTGCGACCAGTGACCACCCGGGTCCGTGTTCGGGATCGAGGTCGACTTCGGTCTGGGCATCGGCCCATTCGAGGATCGCGTCGTCCGCCACTTTCTCCGCGGGGTAGCGCAGCGGGTACGAGTGCGTGCTCGCGACGAATCGGGGGCGGGCGCCGGGTATGCGGGGCCGAACAACCCGGCGGCCGAGGGGGCCTTGCGACAACGCGTCGTGCAGGGAGATGAGGAGGGGAGCGTGCACGGTGTCGTCGGTGCGCCACAGTCCCTGCATCACCGACGGAAGCCCGGAACCGCGGTGTCGGTGCAGGAACATTTCGTCCACCACGCTCAATCGACTCATGCGTTAGACCGTAGCCCGGACCGCGGGCGGAAAGCCTGTTGACCAAAGGTTTGAACCGGGGTTCAATTCTTGGTATGCCGTACCGGCGGACCCCCGCGGTCCAACAACGTCTCGACGACCAGCGCGACGCGATTGCGGCCGCAGCGGTGGCGCTCGTCGCCGAACGTGGATACCGGGAGATGTCGATCGCGGCCGTCGCCGAACGCGCCGGAGTCGCGACCGGCAGCGTCTACCGGCATTTTGCCGACAAGTCGGATCTGATGGTGCAGATCTTCCGGGACCTGTGCGGCCGAGAAGTCGAGGCCGTCGTGTCGGCGGCCGCGACGGGATCGGCGGCCGGGCGGATCTCGGCCGTCGTGGAAACCTTCGCGTTCCGGGCGCTGCGCAATCCCGTGCTGGCCTACGCCCTGCTCGCGGAACCCGTCGACGCGGCTGTGGACGCCGAGCGACTGGTGCTGCGCAGAGCGTTCGCCGCCGCATTCGCCGGCGCGATCCGGTACGGCATCACCACGGGCGAATTCGCAGACCAGGACCCGGATCTCGCTGCCGCCGCTCTCGTCGGAGCGGTCGGGGAGGTACTCACCGGACCCTTGCGGGCCGGTGCGGCTTCGGCAGACACGGTGCCTGCCCTCGTGGCATTGTCCCTTCGCGCGTTAGGAGCGCCCTCATGACATTTCCCGCGACGCACATCGTGTCCAACCAGGCGCCCGACCTCGTGCCCTACAGCGCTGCGGACGATCGCGCATTGATCGAAGGACTGCACCGCGAAGGCGGAAGCTGGGCAGAGGACGAGGTACACGAACTCGGGGCGCTCGCGGGAGGGGCCCGGGCACAGGAGTGGGGCAGGCTCGCCAACGAATATCCGCCCGTCCTGCGCACCCACGACCGGTACGGCAACCGCATCGACGAGGTCGAGTTCCACCCGCATTGGCACGACCTGATGACGGTCGCGGTCGAACACGGACTGCACGGTGCGCCGTGGCGCGACCCGCGCCCAGGAGCGCACGTGGCCCGGGCCGCCAAGTTCTACGTGTGGGGTCAGGCCGACGCCGGCCACATGTGCCCCATTTCGATGACGTACGCGGCGATTCCGGCGCTCCGCCACAATCCGGCACTCGCGGCGGAATACGAACCGCTATTGGCGGCGCCGCACTACGACTTCGGTCTGCGGACACCGGCGAGCAAACGCGGTCTCATCGCCGGGATGTCGATGACCGAGAAGCAGGGCGGCTCCGACGTCCGCGCCAACACCACCACCGCGACACAGAACGCCGACGGCACGTACACGATCGTCGGGCACAAATGGTTCACGTCCGCGCCGATGTCCGACGTGTTCCTGACCCTCGCGAACACCGGCGCCGGGCCCACGTGTTTCCTCCTGCCGCGCGTCCTGCCCGACGGCGCCCGCAACCGCATCCGGATCCAGCGGCTGAAGGACAAACTGGGGAACAAATCCAACGCGTCGTCGGAGATCGAGTACGAGGGCGCCGTGGGATGGATCGTCGGACCCGAGGGACGCGGTGTCTCCACGATCATCGACATGGTCAACATGACTCGGCTCGACTGCGTGATCGGGTCCGCGACGGGGATGCGGATGGCAACACTCCGCGCGGTCCACCACGCACGGCACCGCGCGGCATTCGGTGCGCTCCTCGTCGACCAACCACTCATGCGCAACGTTCTCGCCGATCTCGTCGTCGAGTCCGAGGCGTCGACCACCATGATGATGCGGCTCGCCGGCGCGACCGACCGCGCGCAGGGCGACCCGCAGGAAGCGGCGCTGCGGCGGATCGCACTGGCGGTCACCAAATACTGGGTGTGCAAGCGGGCGCCCGCCCACGCCGCGGAAGCGCTCGAATGCCTCGGTGGCAACGGCTACGCCGAAGAGTCCGAGATGCCGAGGCTCTACCGCGAAGCACCGCTGATGTCGATCTGGGAGGGTTCCGGGAACGTCGCTGCTCTCGATGCGCTGCGCGCCATGGTCAAGCAACCCGACACCGTCGAGGCCTTCTTCACCGAGGTGCAGCGTGCGCAGGGCGCGGATTCGCGGTTGGACCACGCCATCACCCGCGTGGGCAAGGAACTCGCAGACCTGGAGAACATCGAATACCGCGCCCGGCGGATCGTGGAACTGATGGCGCTCGTTCTGCAGGGCGCCCAACTCGTGCGGCACGGCCACCACGCCGTTGCCGACGCGTTCTGCGCGAGCAGGCTCGACGACGACTGGGGGATCGCCATGGGTACGTTGCCCACCGGGGTGGACACCGAGGCGATCTTGACCCGCATCTGAGACGGGCTGCCGCGGAGAGCCCCGGGCATACTGGAAAGGGTCGGTGAATCCCGCACACGAGGGGAGACCGCCATGATCGACACGAGCCGGTGGCGGGGGTTCGGGCGGCACGTCGTGCTCGCGGTGACCGAACCCCGTGCGCTGGGGCAGGCCGAGGAGATCGTGCGCTCGACGATCGACGTGTCCGAGGCAGCGTGTGATCTCCGGCGCGGTGATGCAGAACTGCACGCCGTCAATCTCGGGCAAGGCGTCCCCGTGCGGGTGAGCCCGCGCCTGTCCACGCTGCTCGAGTCCGCCCTGCGGGCTGCCCGGATGACCGACGGTGCCGTCACGCCGGTCGACAACCGCCTCGACACCGAGTCGATTCCCCCGGTCCACCCGGTGCCCAGCTACCTCGACGTCCGGATCGAGGGCGACACCGTTCACGCGCCGTGGGGCGCGGGTCTCGACCTCGAGGAGACGGCGCGCGCCGATACCGCCGACTACGGGGCGGCACTCGCCGCGGAGGGGCTCGACTGCGGCGTGCTGGTGCGTATCGGCGACACGGCGGCCACCGCGGGCGCGCGCCCGGACGGCGGATGGCAGGTGGCGTTGCCCGGCCGGAACGACATCGATTTGCCCGCAGGCACCGCGATCGCCTCGCGTAGGGCAGGGGACCGGGCCGACGACCGGTGGCGCGTCGTCACGGTGGTCGCGCCCGATGCGGTCTGGGCCGACGCCGCGGCGCAGACGGCTCTGCACTGCGAGGTCGGTGCGATCGCGTGGCTCGAGCAGTACGAACTCGCGGCGCGGCTCGTCGACCGCCGGGGGCGGGTACACACCACGGCCGCGTGGCCGGATTCTCGCGCTGCGTAACGGTTTCGGGCGTCGGGGAGAGATGTCAGTCCGAGTCGCGCATTCGGCGGTACGTGCGGATCAGGTTGTCCGTAGACGCATCACCCGACTCCGGCTCACCCACACCCCCCAACACCGGCGCCAACACCGACGCCTGCTCCTTCCCCAAC
>NZ_JBHWWX010000033.1:0-48113 GCF_042730335.1 Rhodococcus sp. NPDC060084 | reverse complement strand
TCGTTTGTCCGTCACAGTTCGCCGACGGCGCCTTCTGCGGCTTCGGCCCATTCACGCCACTGCGAAGCCTGCGCCAAGGCCTGCTCCGCTTCCTTCTCGCGGCCGTTCGCGGTCGCCTTGGCGGCTTGGTCCTCGAACTGACGCACCCGCTCACGGAACTGCGCGGCACGGGCGAGAGCTTCGGGGTCGGTGCGGCGCCACTCCGACTCGGAGGCGTCTCGGACGCGCTTCTCGATGGCGCGCAGGCGGCCTTCGAGGTCGTGGGTGCGCTCGCGCGGCACCTTGCCGATCGCCTCCCACTTGTCCTGCAGTTCCCGCAGTTGCGCCCGCGCGGCCTCCACGTCCGTGGACGGGTCGATCGTCGCGGCCTTCTCGAGCAAGGCTTCCTTCGCGCGCGCGTTCTCCTCGAACTCGGCCTCGCGCTCGGCGTTCGCGCTGTTGCGCGCCGCGAAGAACACGTCCTGCGCGGCCTTGAAACGCTTCCACAGCTGATCGTCCGCTTCGCGCGGCGCCCGGCCGGCGGCCTTCCACTCGGCGAGCAGGTCGCGGAAGGTGGCTGCAGTGGCGCCCCAGTCGGTCGAGTCCCGCAGCGACTCGGCCCGCGCGACCAGCTCTTCCTTGCGGCTCTTGGCGGTTGCCCGCTCACGGTCCAGTTCGGCGAAGTGTGCACCGCGACGACGGTTGAACGCTTCGCGGGCCTTCGAGTACCGGCGCCACAAGACGTCGTCGACCTTCCGGTCGACCCCGCGGATGGACTTCCACTCGTCGAGGATCTCGCGGAGCCGATCGCCCGCCGCTTTCCACTGCGTCGACTCGGCACCGATCGTCTCGGCTTCCGCGGCGAGCGCTTCTTTCCGTGCGGTGCTCTCGGCGCGCTGTTGTTCCTTCTCGTGCTTGGCGGCGACGGCAGCCTGCTCCGACGCGGTGATGATGTCGGCGAGCCGCGCGGAGAGCGCGTCGAGGTCTCCGATCACCGCGGCCGTCGGGAGGGATTCGGCCAGGGCTTCCGCCGCGGCGCGTGTCTTCTTGATGTCACCGGTGCCGGAGGCGAGCCGCGTCTCGAGGATTGCTACCTCGGTGGCGAGATCGTCGTATCGGCGCCCGAAGTGGGCGAGGCCTTCTGCCGCGTCACCGGCTTGCCACGAACCGATGCAGCGTTCCCCCTCGGCGGTGACGACCCACGCGGTGCCGTCTTCGTCGACCCGGCCGAACTTGCTGGGATCGCCGGCCGGCACCGAGGGCATGTGTGGATGGCTCTGGGAGGTGACGGGGTGCGGCTTGGGGTGCGAGCCGGTGCTCTGGACGCCGGCGGTCGCGGCAGCCTTCACCGGGCCGGGACGCGGGGCACCCGGCTTGGGCGGTCCGGGCCGGGGTGCATCGCCGGGCGTCCGCTCCACTGCGGGTTCCTGTGCATTCGGGTCACTCATCAGTACCTCATCTCTGCCGCGCGGCACGGCTGCCTGGTCGCATCGTTCTACCGCAGGTCGGGTCGCGGGAGTCCGTGACCACACATCCGCCCCCTATTGAAACAGGTCGTGGCGGTGCAGGGCGCCGGGTCCGGTCGACTACCGTTGCCGGTGTGTTGATCGCCGGGGCCTTCGTGCCCTCCCCACCGCTGCTCGTACCGGAGCTCAACGGTCTCGCCGTGGCCGAAACCGATGCCCTGCGCCGTGCGGTGCTGGACGTCGCCCGCGAACTCGCTGCGGTCCCCGAGTGGCTCGTCGTCGGCACAGGAGATGTTGCTGTCGAGGTCCCCCCGACAGCACGCGGCACCTTCCGCGGGTACGGGGCGGATGTTCCTGTCGCGCTGGGACCGGGTGCGCGTGGCGAGCCCGATCCCGATCTCCCGCTCGCTGCTCTCGTCGCCGGATGGCTTCGAGACCGCGTGGCTCCGGAAACCCTCGTCGACGTGCACATCCTGGCCGAAGACGCCGACCCCGCGACGTGCGCGAAGCTCGGCCGCCTGGTGCGCGAACGGCTCGACGCCGACTCCGTCCCACGGGCGCTGCTGGTGGTCGCGGACGGTCCCGCGACCCTGACGGACAAGGCGCCGGGAGCGTTCGACCCCCGATCCGGGAACGTCGACTCGGAGCTTGCGACGGCGTTGGCCTCGGGCGACCCCGACGGTCTGGCGGCGTTCGACCCGGCCCTGTGCGCCGAGATCCGGCTGGCCGGCCGCGCGGCATGGCAGGTGTTCGCCGCGGCGTTCACTCGGGCGCCCGCCTCTGCGGCGGTCACCTATGCCGAGGCGCCGTACGGCGTGGGCTACTACACGGGGCTGTGGCGCCCGTGACCGGCGGGACGGTACTACGACCGATCGCTGTCGTCGGTCCCACCGCGACCGGCAAGTCCGACCTCGGCCTGGACCTCGCGGACACGCTGGGCGGCGAAATCGTCAACATCGACGCGATGCAGCAGTACCGCGGCATGGACATCGGAACCGCCAAACTTCCCGTCGAGGAACGGCGAGGGATTCCGCATCATCAACTCGACGTTCTCGATGTCTCCGAAACGGCGACGGTCGCCCGTTATCAGGTTGCCGCGACAGCGGATATCGAAGCCGTACTCGCCCGGGGACGCGTCCCCGTGATCGTGGGCGGCTCGATGATGTACGTCCAGGCGTTGCTCGACGAGTGGCAGTTCCCCGCGACGGACCCGCAGGTCCGCGCCAAGTGGGAGGCAGTGCTCGACGAGGGCGGGCCCGCAGCCGTGCACGAGGCGCTACGCCACGCCGACCCCGTCGCGGCTGAGACGATCCTTCCCACCGACGGCAGACGGATGGTGCGTGCACTCGAGGTCGTCGAACTCACCGGCATGCCGTTCGCCGCATCCCAGCCGACGATCGGTGATCCCCGCTGGGACACCGTGATCCTCGGCGTCGACCGCGAGACCGGGGAACTGGACGACCGCATAGCCCGCCGCACCGACACCATGTTCGACCGCGGGCTCGTGGACGAGGTCCGGACGCTGGCCGAGAACGGATTGCGCGACGGCGTCACGGCCCGCCGCGCCATCGGGTACGCCCAGGTTCTCGAGTATCTCGACGGCGGGTACGACCTCGCCCATGCTCGCGAACGTACGTTCATCGGGACCCGCCGTTACGTCCGGCGCCAGCGTTCGTGGTTCCGGCGTGATCCGCGCATCCACTGGCTCGACGGCGGCGATCCGAAGCTCACCGAGTCCGCGCTGCGTGCCGTGCGGGACGCCGAGACCGGTCTGACGCCGAGAACGGTGTGACGCCGAGCTCTCGGATGACGCCGGACCGTCGCTGACGGCCTGTCCTCGATAAGGTGACCGGCATGGAGTTCAGCAAAGGGCACGGCACCGAGAACGACTTCGTGATCCTCCCCGATCCCGACGCGCGGTTGGATCTCGCGCCCGAACGGATCGCGGCGCTGTGCGACCGCCGCCGCGGGCTCGGCGCCGACGGTGTTCTCCGTGTCGCGCGCACCGGAGCCCTCGTGTCCGCCGGGGTGCTACCCGAACTCCCCGAAGGCACCGGCGCCGACGACTGGTTCATGGACTACAGGAATGCGGACGGGTCGATCGCCGAGATGTGCGGCAACGGGGTCCGGGTCTTCGCGCACTACCTCACGGCCCACGGTCTCGAGACCGGGCGGGACTTCGTGGTCGGCAGCCGCGCGGGCGGAAAGCCGGTTCAGGTGCATGCGACCGGACCCGTCTTCGGCGAGGTCACCGTGGACATGGGACTCGTCCGGCAACTCGGCACGTCCACCGCAACGCTCGACGGCCGCTTCTACAGTGGAATCGGCATCGACGTCGGAAACCCGCACCTGGCGTGCGTCGACCCCGCTCTGACCGAGTCGAGTCTCGCAGCGCTCGATCTGACTGCGCCCGGGTTCGACCCGGGGTTCTTCCCGCAGGGGGTCAACATCGAGTTTCTGACGCCGATCCTCTCCGGGGCGGTACACATGCGAGTGCACGAGCGCGGTGTGGGGGAGACCCGCTCCTGCGGAACCGGAACCGTGGCCGCTGCGGCTGCCGCGCTGAACTACGACGGCAGCGAGGAAGGCGTGGTCCAGGTGCGTGTGCCCGGCGGCTCCGTAGAGGTGCGTATCGAGCAGGGCCGTGCGTGGCTGCGGGGTCCCTCGGTCCTCGTCGCGAAGGGTGAGCTTGCAGACGACTGGTGGTCGTCCCTCCGGTGACCTGGCCTCTCCCCGGTGGAGGCGGCAGAAACTCGAATGCATCGATTCGGGCTTCATGGGAACATGGAGGCGTATGACAAACACATCGCACACCCACCGTGCCACCACAGAAGACAGTCCCGACGATGCGAACACCGCACACGGAGACTGGACCGTCGACGATCCGTCCGTCGGCGAGATGCAACTCGACGATCGCGCCGCCCTTCGGCGCGTCTCCGGGCTGTCCACCGAACTCGAAGATGTCACCGAGGTCGAGTACCGCCAGCTGAGGCTGGAGCGGGTCGTGCTCGTGGGCGTCTGGACCGGCGGTACGTCCGCGCAGGCCGACGCGAGCCTCGCCGAACTCGCCGCACTCGCGGAGACTGCCGGCTCGGAGGTCCTCGACGGACTGATCCAGCGTCGCGACAAACCCGACGCCGCGACCTACATCGGCTCCGGCAAGGCGGAGGAACTCCGTCAGATCGTCCTTGCCACCGGCGCCGACACCGTCATCTGCGACGGTGAGCTCACCCCTGCGCAGCTGACAGCGCTGGAAAAGGTGGTCAAGGTCAAGGTCATCGACCGGACGGCGCTGATCCTCGACATCTTCGCGCAGCACGCGACGTCGCGCGAAGGCAAGGCACAGGTCTCCCTCGCACAGATGGAGTACATGCTGCCCCGCCTGCGTGGCTGGGGTGAGTCGATGTCGCGCCAGGCGGGCGGCCGTGCCGGCAGCAACGGCGGCGTCGGTCTTCGCGGTCCGGGCGAGACCAAGATCGAAACGGACCGTCGGCGTATCCGCGAACGGATGGCGAAGCTGCGCCGCGAGATCAAGGGTATGAAGGCAGCGCGCGACACCAAACGGACCAGGCGGCTGCGCAACCGGATTCCGTCGGTGGCGATCATCGGTTACACCAACGCCGGCAAGTCCAGCCTGCTCAACGCGCTGACCGGCTCGGGTGTGCTGGTGCAGAACGCTCTCTTCGCGACACTCGATCCGACGACCCGCCGGGCAGCCCTGCCCGACGGCCGCGAGTTCGTCCTGACCGACACGGTCGGGTTCGTCCGGCACCTCCCGACCCAGCTGGTCGAGGCATTCCGGTCGACGCTCGAGGAGGTCGCCGACGCCGATCTGCTGCTGCACGTCGTCGACGGTTCCGATCCGATGCCCACCGAGCAGATCAAGGCGGTGCGCGAGGTCGTCACGGAGGTGTTGCGCGAGAGCGACACACCGCCGCCGCCGGAACTGATCGTGGTCAACAAGGTCGACGCCGCCGATCCGGTGACGCTGACCCAGCTCCGCAGCCTGCTCACCGATGCGGTGTTCGTCTCCGCTCGCACAGGCGAGGGCATGGACGAATTGCGCACGCGGCTCGCCGGCGTCCTCGAGGACCCCGACGTGGAGGTGAAGGTGCTCGTTCCCTACACCCGCGGAGACCTGCTCGCCCGTATCCACTCCGACGGGCAGATCCTGGACTCGGCACACGAATCCGACGGCACGCGTGTGCATGCCAGGGTTCCGATGGCGCTCGCCTCGGCATTGGGCGAATACGCCGCCTGATGCGCGGTGTGCGCAGCTCGGCTGCGGGGGTCCCGCTCCTGCTTGCCGTCGTGCTCGCGGCGCCGGCGGGTGCAGACGACGGACAGGTCCCGTCGGCCGGGGTAGTACCCGAGGTGCTCTGCACCCCGAGCGATCCCGCACTCGCCGAACTGTCGGGTCTGGCGGTGCTCGGCGGACGGGTGTTCGCGACACCCGACGCGGGCCCCGACGAGAGAATCGTCGAACTCGATTCCGAGTGCGCTGTGGTGCAACGGTTTCCGGCTCCCGCCGATCCGTACGACGTCGAGGACATGGCAGCCGGGTCCGACGGCCGGTTGTGGCTCGCGGATCTCGGTGACAACTCCCGTAACCGGCAGACCGTCGCGCTCGTCTCGCTCGATCCCGAGTCCGGCGCAGGCGACCTGTATCGCCTCCGCTACCCGGACGGTCCCCAGGACGCGGAAACTCTTCTCGTGTCGGCCGACGGCGAGCCTGTCGTCGTCACCAAGTCGCTGTTCGGGCCGAGCGGGATCTACCGGCCGGCCGGCGCCCGCACCGTGACCGAACTCGAGTCGCCCGGGCCCACGGATCTCGAGCGGGTCGGCACTCTCGCCCTCGGCCCCACCGAGACCCCGGGCGGACCGATCCCGGGAGCGTCCTCGTCGATGATCACCGGGGGAGCCGTCAGCGAGGACGGGACGGTCGCGGCGGTACGGACCTACACGGACGTATATCTCTTCCACGCCCCGGACCGCGACATCGTCGCGGCGCTGTTGTCCGGCCCGGACCTGCGGATCGCCGTGCCCGGAGAACCACAGGGCGAGGCGATAGCGTTCACCGCGGACGGTGATCTGCTGACGGCGTCGGAGGTGGACTCCGCCACCGGGGAACAGCCCCCTGTCCGGATCGTGCGTGGGGTCACAGACCTCTTCGTCGCCGACAGTCCCGAGGACGCCGGCGACGAAGAGTTGTCGACCGCAGTGTTGCCCGTGGTGGGCGCCGTGGCTGCGGCGGTGGTCGTGCTCGCGCTCGCAGCGGTGGTGACGATCAGGCGTCGAGGTCGGTAGCCACCAGTTTCGCCACCTGGTCGAGAACGGCGTCGTCGTCGCACGTGACAGTCACCTCGGTGCCCTGAGAGGCGCCGAGCGTCATGATCATCAGGGCCGAACCGGCATCCACCGGCTCGCCTCCGGCCACGGAGAGCGTCACGGGAACACCCGAGGCGACCACGGCCTCGGAGATGATTCCGGCGGGACGGGCGTGCAGGCCGATGGACGAGCCGACGGCGACGGTGGTACTGGGCATGGGATCTCCTTCGATCGCGAACGGGACGGGTTCAGGAACGGACTGCGGTGGGCTGAGAATCGGACTTGTCGGCGATGGCGTCGGTGGTGTGGGTGACTTCCTTGGCGATCGTGACGGCGATTCCTGCCACGATCGTGCCCGCCACCAGCGCCACGAGGAACCACACCACGTGATCCATCGCGAAGAGGACGAACAGTCCTCCGTGCGGGGCGGACAACGTGACGCCCGTGGCCATGACGAGGCCGCCGGTGAGAGCCCCGCCGAGCATCATGGACGGGATCACGCGGAAGGGGTCCGCCGCTGCGAACGGGATCGCGCCTTCCGAGATGAAGGACGCCCCGAGCAGCCATGCGGCCTTACCGTTCTCGCGTTCGGCCTCGCTGTAGAGACGCGGCCGGATCTGCGACGACAGCGCCATCGCGAGCGGCGGGACCATACCGGCAGCCATGACCGCGGCCATGATCTGCAGCGACGCGAGGTTGTTCACGTCCAGTCCCGCGACGGCGAACGCGTAGGCGGCCTTGTTGACCGGCCCTCCGAGGTCGAAGCACATCATCAGGCCGAGGATGACGCCGAGCAGTACTGCCGAGCCTCCGGAGAGGCCGTTGAGCCAGTTGGTCAATCCCGAGGTGATCGCCGCGAGCGGGCGTCCGAGCACGAGGAACATCAGGCCGCCGACGATGAGGCTCGCGAGCAGCGGAATGATCACGACGGGCATCAGGCCCCGAGCCCAGGCAGGCAGCGGGATACGGGCCACCCACAGCGCGGCGAAGCCGCCGATCAGGCCACCGATCAGGCCACCGATGAACCCGGCTCCGACGAAGACGGCGACGGCGCCGGCCGTGAAACCCGGTGCCAGGCCTGGTCTGTCGGCAATCGCGAACGCGATGTATCCGGCGAGAGCCGGCACCAGGAAGGAGAATGCCAGCGACCCGATCTGGTACAGCACCGCGCCGAGATAGGTTGTCAGGCCACCGTCGGGGAGATTGGTGAGGCTGTTGTCGAGGACGATGTCGGCGGCGAAGTCGCCGATCTCGTGTCCGGCGAGAAGGAAGCCGAGTGCGATGAGCAGGCCGCCGGCCGCGACGAACGGGATCATGTAGCTCACGCCGGTGAGCAGGATCTGCCGCAGGCGGGTGCCCCAGCCCAGATCGGATCCCGTGTCGCCGCCTTCCGGTGTCGCGGCGGACGTGTCGGTTTCCACGGTGCGGGCCGATGGATCGGACGCGGCGCGCAGCGCCTCGGCGATCATGACGTCGGGTTCGTTGATCGCGCGTTTGACTCCGGAGGCGATCACGGGCTTACCCCCGAAGCGTTCGCGTCCCTTGACTCCGACGTCCGTCGCGAAGATCACCGCGTCCGCGTCGGCGATCGCGGAGGCGGGAAGCGGTGTGCTGCCGCTCGAGCCTTGCGTCTCGACGCGCAGGGTCACTCCGGCGCGTTCGGCGGCAGCGGTCAATGCGTCTGCGGCCATGTAGGTGTGGGCAATACCCGTGGGGCACGCGGTCACCGCGACGATCGTCCGGGAATCGGGAGAGGTCGACGCCTCGGCGTCCTCCCGCGCGTGGGTGCCGGCCACAGCGCCCGTGGGGTTCTCCGTGGTGGCACCCGGCGGGGCCGCGGCGGCTGCGGCCGGCTGCGGTTCACTTCCTGTTCCCGGTGTCCGGGGCGGAAGGACGCTCTCGACCAGAGTGATGACCTCGTCGGCGGACTTCGCGTCGCGCAGCGAGGCAACGAAGTCCGGCCGCACCAGCGCCCGCGCGAGCGCGGTGAGCACCTTCATGTGATCGGCACCGGCGCCCTCGGGGGCGGCGATGAGGAACACCAGGTCGGCCGGGCCGTCGGGAGCCCCGAAATCGACTTTCGGCGACAATCGGGCGAAGGCCAGGGAAGGCGTGGTGACGGAGTCGGCCCGGGCGTGGGGAATGGCCAGCCCGCCGGGAAGACCGGTGGCCGACTTGGCTTCCCGGTCGAGGACCGATGCAGCGAGTGCTTCGGCGTCGGATGCGCGACCGGCAGCACCGAGGCGTCCGGCGAGTGCCGAGATGACCGACGCCTTGTCGGACCCCAGATCGACGTCGAGGGAAATGAGATCAGCGTCGATGATCGCCGGGCGGTCGCCGGGATCGGATGCGCTGTGTGTCATGACGTGTCCTTACGGGTGTGAGGGGAGAGCGCGGGTGGGTGGCTCCGGGCGGTCTTGAAGGCCGGTGATGCGCACGGCGTTCGGATCGACGGATTCGGGTCCGGGAAGTTCGGTGCCGGGCAATTCGACGGCGGCGCTGCCGTACGCGACCGCGTACCGCAGGCGGTCCGCGCTTCCGTGCCCGGCACGCTCTGCGACGAGGTAGCCGGCCAGGGACGAGTCCCCGGCGCCCACGGTGCTGCGCACCGTCGCCGGGGCCGTCGATGCGTGCCACGCACCGTCGGAGGTGACGAGGACTGCGCCTGCCGCCCCGAGTGTCGCGAGAACTGCTCCGACGCCCCGCTCGACCAGAACCCGGCCGGCGTCGACGACCGGGCCGACATCACCGGCTGCGGCGCGCGCCTCCAACGTGACTGCGTCGGCGCCGGTCAGCTGGGCGAGTTCGTCGGAGTTGGGCTTGATCAGATCCGGCGCCGCTGCGGGAAACTGTTCCGCGAGCGCGAGCAGCGGGGCTTCCGAGGTGTCTACCGCGATGCGGCATCCCAGGCTTCGCAGTGCCGTGACCAGGTCGGCGTACCAGCTGTCGGGGATACCGGGTGGCAGCGAACCGCACAGGACCGTCCAGGACGCGTCGCGCGCGGAGTCGAGCAGAGCCGTGTGGAGTTCGCCGAGGGTGCGACCCGTGCACGTGTTCCCCGGTTCGTTGATCTTGGTGGTGGTGCCGTCCGGTTCGGCGATCGTGATGTTGTTGCGGGCCGGCCCGGAGGTGGCGACAGCCCGGTACGGCACCGCGCGCTCGTCGAGAGCGGTCAGCAGCGGATCACCGGGATCGGCGGGAAGAACCGCGACCACGTCGCGTCCGGCACGGCGCAGGACGCGGGCGACGTTGATGCCCTTCCCTCCCGGGTCGACCGTCGTTCCGGTGGTGCGGAGAACCGCACCGCGCACGAGCGCGCCGTTGAGTCCGACGGTGCGATCCAGGCTGGGATTGGCAGTCAATGTGACGATCACGCGATCACCACCTCGATTCCGTGTTCGGCGAGTTGCTTCAGGTCCGTTTCGTCGATGTCGCTGTCGGTGACGAGAACGTCGACGGCGGCAAGAGGTGCGAATCGCAGAAGAGTCCTCCGTCCGATCTTGGATGAATCAGCCACCACCACAACGCGTTCCGCGCAGCGGACGATGGCGCGCTTGACGGCGGCTTCATCGGCGTCGGGCGTGCTGAGGCCGTGTTCGACGGTGAGCGCGTTGGTTCCGACGAACGCCACGTCGACATGCAGGATCTCGAGGAACTGCACGGCGTCCGGTCCCACTGCGGCTTGCGTGACGCCCCGCACGCGTCCGCCGATCAGATGAAGTTGCACGGAGGGAAGCGCGGCGAGGCGGGCGGCGATGGGTACGGAATTGGTCGCGACGGTGAGTTCGGTGTCGGTGGGCAGGGCCGAGACCATCCTGCCGGTCGTGGTGCCGGCATCGAAGACGACGCTTCCGCCGGAGGACGGGAGGAATGCGGCCGCTGCGGCGGCGATCCGGTTCTTCTGGTCGGCCCGCGAGTGTTCCCGGTCCGCCAGTGCGGGTTCGGTGACCGTCAGGGCCGCGAAGGGAATGGCGCCACCGTGGACCCGGCGCACGTGGCCGAGTCGTTCGAGCAGTGCGAGGTCCCGTCGCACGGTTTCGGTGGTGACGCCGTACCGATCGGCGAGCGCGGCCACGGACATGCGTCCTCTGTGACCGATCAGGTCCGCTATCGCCTGTTGGCGTTCCTCCGCGTACACCCACACTCCTTCGAGGTTTTCTGTTGCTTTATGTTGTTTTACGCCCGTCTGTGTTGACATGTCAAGGGTTCGGAGTAATCTCGATCACATTGATCCCCTGCGAGGAGGTATCCATGGGCAACACCGCACGCGTCCTGTCCGGAACACCGGTTGTTCCGGGCATCGGCTTCGGCCCGGTCATCCGCCCTGCTCCGCGGCCGATCGTGTCACCGGATCCCGTGTCGATTCCGGACACGGCCCGGGAAGCGGAGGTAGGCCGGTTCGAAAGTGCGGTCGCCGATGTCGCGGAACGTCTCCGTGTCCGTTCGTCCCGGGCGTCCGGCGCCGCGTCCGAGGTGCTCGCCGCGACCGCCATGCTCGCCGAGGACCGCGCGTGGAAGGGTGCTGCCACCACCCGCATTCGTTCCGGGTCCGATGCCGTCTCCGCTGCCACCGCAGCCACGGAACAGTTCGCTGCCGTGTTCGAGAAGATGGGCGGTCTTCAGGCGGAACGTGTCACCGACCTGTTCGACGTGCGCGACCGTGTGATTTCCGAACTGCAGGGTCTCCCCGAACCCGGCCTCGAAACCCCGGACGTGCCGTCGGTGCTGTTCGCCGACGACCTGGCCCCCGCCGATACAGCAGGCCTCGATCCCGCACTCGTGGTGGCCATCGCGACCACTCTCGGAGGTCCGACGAGCCACACCGCGATCATCGCGCGCCAACTCGGCATCCCGTGTGTCGTTGCGGCTACCGGCCTCGACGACATCCCGCCCGGGACGCCGGTCCTCGTAGACGGTGCCACCGGGCGGATCGTGATCGAACCGAATCGGCAGGAGGCCGACGAGGCGGTGAGCCGCGACCGCGCCGAGCGCGAGCGCACCGCTGCATGGACCGGACCGGGCGCCACCGCCGACGGTCACCCCGTCGATATCCTCGCCAACGTGCAGGACGGGGCAGGCGCACGAGCCGCGCGCGAGACTCCCGCGCAGGGTGTCGGCCTGTTCCGTACCGAATTGTGTTTCCTCGACCGGGAAACCGAGCCCACGGTGGCCGAACAGGCCGACATCTACGCGGAGGTGTTCGACGCGTATGCCGGACGCAAGGTCGTCGTCCGCACCCTCGACGCCGGTTCCGACAAGCCGTTGCGCTTCGCGAACCACCCCGAGGAGTCGAACCCGGCTCTCGGTGTTCGCGGCATCAGGATCACGTCGGCCGCACCGGGCATTCTCGAACGCCAGCTCGACGCCGTCGCCGACGCTGCCATCCGGACCGGTGCGTCCCCATGGGTGATGGCTCCGATGATCGCGACGATCGACGAAGCCGCGGAGTTCGCAGCACTGGTCCGGGAACGCAACCTAACCCCGGGTGTCATGGTCGAAATCCCTTCTGCCGCTCTGCTTGCCGACCGATTACTCGAACACGTCGACTTTCTCTCGATCGGCACCAACGATCTGGCCCAGTACACGATGGCGGCGGACCGGATGTCGCCGCAGCTCGCTGCGCTCACCACACCCTGGCAACCGGCCGTCCTGATGCTCGTCGCGCACACCGCCCGGGCCGGTGCAGCCGTCGGCAAACCGGTGGGCGTGTGCGGAGAGGCGGGTGCCGATCCTCTACTTGCGTGTGTGCTCGCCGGGATGGGCGTGACGTCCCTCTCGTGCGCGGCGTCCGCGGTCGGCTCGGTGGGAGCGCGCTTGTCCACCGTGACCATGGACCGCTGCCGAGAAGCGGCCGACGCGGTGTCGACCGCTGTCGATGCGACGGCCGCGCGATCGGCCGCGCTGCGGATCCTGGGGTGACGCGAATCCTGCGATAACAGGAACGGTCACGTTGCGGGAAGCGTAATTTGCTGCTCGGGACTCTCGAAGGCACAACCGGTTCCGTGCTCGACTTCGACATCACCGACGGCCATGCGGTCCGGGACGTGGTCCGCCGGCGTGGAGAGGATCGTGACCCGCATGAATTATTGGGTGAGCGTTCTGTTCCGGGCTATCCCTCTCGCTATGGCGGCCCTCTGCGTGGGCTACGGAATCGACGTCTGGACAGCGGCAGACGACCCGGCAAACTTTGTCGCGGGCAGGGTGGTGACATTCCTCGGGGCGATCTGCCTCTGCCTGTTCTGCACTGCGGCGACCATCATCCGCCAGTTGATCGGCCGGTTCAACGAGACCGACCGGATCCTCTATCCGGTGCTCGGATACGCGGCGGCGATCGGAACCGCCGCGTACGGCATCTCACTCTTCCTCGGAGCATCGAGTGCGGGGGAGAGCCCGGACTATGTGGCGGGTCACGTGGTGTTCGGACTCGGACTGATCAGTGGGTGTGTCGCGACCGTTGCCACCGCGTCGACGAAATTCTCGCTCATCCCGCAGAATTCACAGCTACCGGAGCCGGAGGGGGACAGAGAGCCTCCGGAAACGGCCTTCTCTCCGACCACCGCGCTGGTGCTGTGCCTGATTCCCGTGGTACTTGCGATCGTGGCCTGGGCCTTTGCGATCACCAACCTGGTACTCGGGACGACGCCCGCGCGTTTCACCGTGGGGCACGTCGTCGCAGGACTGGCACTGATCTGTACGGCGCTGATCGGGCTGGTCGTGAGCATCGTGCGGCAGATCCAGGACACCTACCGCCCTCGGCACCGGATCATCTGGCCCTGGCTCGTGATCGCGGCGGGGACGATCGCTTTCGTCTGGGGCATCGTTCTGCTCGCGTGGAACGGGCCGGACTACTATCGGACGCCGGGCTTCGTAATGGTCGGGCTGGGGCTCGTCTGTTTCAGCATTCTGAGCAAGGTCGGCCTGCTCGCCCTCGTCTGGCGCCGAACGTTCGAACTCGCCAACAGGGTTCCGCTGTTGCCGGTCGTGACGGCGCTGACGTGTCTCTTCCTGGCCGCATTCGTCTTCCAGGCAGCCGTCGACGACGAGAGTGTGTTCATCGCCGCCCGGGTGCTGGTGGGGCTCGGCGCGATCTGCTTCTCGCTCTATTCCATCGTCAGCATCTTGGAGAGTGGCACCTCATCCGGGGATTGATTCGCACTGCGTCGCCGACCTCGGGTGGGGCGACCTGGGCGGCAGTGGGCGCTGAGCCTTAACATTGCGTTTCGTGAACGTACAAGAGGACGGGACCGAGCGAGAGAACGGGACCGAGCGAGAGAGCGGGTCCGAGCGAGTGGACGGGACCGAGCGAGACCGCGAGAGCGGCACCGAGAGCCGACGCTTCGGCGGTCTGGGTTGGTCGCTGCACGGCGACGGACGCCATATCGACAAGGGTGCGGTCGTCGCACCGCACGAGCGGCTGTCGTGGCCGCGAACCATCGGCATCGGGATGCAGCACGTGATCGCGATGTTCGGAGCGACGCTGCTCGTCCCCACCATCACCGGCTTCCCGGTCACCACGACGCTGCTCTTCTCCGGTATCGGCACCGCGTTGTTCCTGATACTCACCCGTGGGAGGGTGCCCAGCTACCTCGGTTCGTCGTTCGCGTTCATCGCGCCGCTCACCGCATCCGCCGGTTCGGGTCCCGCCGCTCAACTCGGCGGCATCCTGGTCGCCGGCGTCGTGCTCGCATTGATCGGCCTGCTCGTCAAAGCGCTTGGCGCCCATGTCATCGATGCCGTCATGCCGCCGGTGGTCACCGGCGCGGTGGTGGCACTCATCGGCCTCAATCTCGCCCCCACAGCGGCAGGTTCGTTCGAAGCGCAGCCGCTGATCGCCTTCGTGACACTGGTCGTGATCCTTCTCGTCACCGTGGTAGGACCGGGCATGCTCGGGCGACTGGGCATCCTCGTCGGCGTCGTCGTCGGGTGGATCTTCGCCGCGTTGACCGGATCGCTCGCATCCGAGCGCGTCGACGCCATGCGCGAGGCTGCGTGGTTCGGGCTGCCCGAGTTGCGGGGGCCGACGTTCGAACTCTCCGTGATCCTGCTGACGCTTCCCGTGGTCATCGTCCTGGTCGCCGAGAACGTCGGGCACGTCAAGGCGGTAGCCGCCATGACGGGTAAGAACCTCGACGACGTGGCGGGCAATGCGCTGCTGGCCGACGGACTCGCCACCACCCTCGCCGGCGCCGGCGGCGGATCCGGAACCACGACGTATGCCGAGAACATCGGTGTCATGGCTGCCACTCGTGTCTACTCGACCGCGGCCTACTGGGTCGCGGCGGTGACCGCCGTGGTCCTGGCTTTCTCGCCGAAGTTCGGCGCACTCGTCTTCACCGTGCCAGACGGCGTGCTCGGCGGCGCAACACTCGTCCTGTACGGCCTGATCGGCCTTCTGGGCGTGCGGATCTGGATGGACGCCAAGGTCGACTTCACCGACCCGGTGAATCTCACCGTCGTCGCGGCGGCGCTGGTCGCGGGCATCGGTGACCTCACTCTGTCCGTCGGTTCGGTGGAGCTCGGGGGCATCGCCTGGGGCTCGATCGGCATCCTCATCGCGTACCCGATCCTTCGGCGATTGAGTGACCTTCGTCGCTGAGGGTGCGTGCGCGGTCACAAAACTCGCTCGCTCCTGTCAGCGTCACCACACATTTCCGTGCATACGGTTGGGGGTGTCGAAAGCCGTCACACACAGGAGCGCAGATGCAACGCACCCTTTTCGAGCCCGAGCACGAACTCTTCCGGGAGTCGTACCGGAAGTTCCTCGAACAGGAGGTGGCCCCCTTCCACGAGCAGTGGGAGAAGGACAAGATCGTCGACCGTGAGGTGTGGAAGAAGGCCGGCGAGCAGGGCTTCCTCGGCATGGCCGTGCCGGAGGAATTCGGCGGCGGCGGGGTGGACGACTTCCGCTACAACACCGTCCTCACCGAGGAGACCACGCGAGGCGGCTTCAGCGGCGTCGGCTTCATGCTGCACAACGACGTGGTGGCGCCGTACCTCCTCGCGCTCACCAACGAAGAGCAGAAGAAGCGCTGGCTGCCGGGCTTCTGTTCCGGCGAGATCATCACCGCGATCGCGATGACCGAGCCGGGCACCGGCAGTGACCTGCAAGGCATCAAGACCCGCGCGGTACGCGACGGCGACGACTGGGTGCTCAACGGCTCGAAGACCTTCATCACGAACGGCATCAACGCCGACCTGGTGATCGTCGTGGCCTGCACCGACCCCGACAAGGGCGCGCAGGGGTTCTCGCTGCTCGTCGTCGAGCGAGGTATGCCCGGCTTCGAGCGGGGACGCAACCTCGACAAGATCGGCCTCGATGCCCAGGACACCGCGGAACTGCACTTCACCGACGTGCGGGTGCCGGCGGCCAACCTCCTCGGCGAAGAGGGACTGGGCTTCATCTACCTGATGCAGAACCTTCCCCAGGAACGTCTGTCGATCGCAGTCGTCGCTGCTGCGGCGATGGAGAAGGTCCTCGAGGACACGATCCAGTACTGCCGCGACCGCAAGGCCTTCGGCAAGCCGATCGGCAAGTTCCAGAACACCCGCTTCGAACTCGCCGAACTGGCGACGGAAACGAAGCTCGCGCGTGTCTTCGTCGACAAGTGCATCGAGGAACTCAATGCCGGCACGCTCACCGTGCAGGAAGCCGCGATGGCGAAGTACTGGACCACCGACAAGCAGGTCGAGCTCATCGACCGCTGCCTGCAGTTGCACGGTGGATACGGCTACATGCGTGAGTACCCCGTGGCACGCGCCTACCTCGACGCGCGCGTGCAGAAGATCTATGGCGGAACGAACGAGATCATGAAGGAAGTCATCGGGCGCGGACTCGAGATCTGACCTTCGTACCGGCTCGGCCGGTGACCGGATCGGACGAGGCCGGGGTGCCCCGCACTATGCGGACGGCACCCCGGCCTCGTCATGTCCGGGAACAGACGTTCAGATCTTGCGGATGACCGTGACGACCTTGCCGAGAATGACGGCGTCGTTGCCCGGAATGGGCTCGAACATGGGATTGTGCGGCATGAGCCACACGTCGTTCTTCACGCGCTTGAAAGTCTTGACGGTGGCTTCGCCGTCGAGCATGGCCGCGACGATGTCGCCGTTGTCGGCGACGTTCTGCTGCCGCACGACCACCCAGTCCCCGTCGCAGATCGCCGCGTCGACCATGGACTGACCCACGACCTTGAGCAGGAACAGCGAACCCTGCCCGACGAGTTCGCGGGGGAGCGGGAAGATGTCTTCCACCGACTCCTCTGCGAGGATGGGGCCGCCGGCGGCGATCCGCCCGACCACCGGCACCATCGCGGCCGAGGCCATGAGATCGGGGTCGGAGGTCGCGACGATCGTCGTGGCAGAGCCTGTCTCGGCAGGAGCCGTCACCGAGCCGTTGTCGTCGAGTCCGCGGATGTCGACGGCCCGCGGACGGTTGGCGTCACGCCGCAGGAATCCCTTGCGCTCGAGTGTGCGCAACTGGTGCGCCACCGAGGAGGTGGAGTTGAGTCCGACGGCGTCGCCGATCTCCCGGATGCTGGGGGGATACCCGCGAACCGTGAGCGAGTCCCGGATCACCTCGAGGACGCGGCGCTGGCGCTCGGTGAGGCCGGGTGTCGTGTCGTCGGCCGCCTTCCGGCTCCGGCCTGCCGCGGAGTTGCCGTCCGCCATGGTCGTGACCTCCGTGGGTCGAGTGTCGGATGCGATTGGTGTTACCTACCGAATCTATCGACATCGCCCGCGTATATCAAACACCTGTTCGAGATTCATGCGGCGAACGGGTGACGTGCGTCGCGCCCTGTGATAGAAATTCGAACAGACTTTCGTTCGAACGGATGATCGAATACCCTCACGGTATCGAACGTATGATCGACAAGGCGAACGCACACGGAGGTTCCGATGGGTGCAACAGCGGTTCGGCGGAATGCGGCGCACAGTCGAGCGGGGGGTGTGGTGCCGCCGGCACATCCTCGTACGGGTCAACCTGCACGGAACGGCACGCGACAACCGGCACGGAACCGCACGCGACAGCCGTCACGGCTCATGTCCCGTGCGACACCAGGAGGTGCCGGTGCCTTGTGGGCGGGAGACGAGCGTGTCCGGTCCGGTCGTGCGCCGCAGGTGGATCCGCTCTTCCGGCGCACCCGGATCGTGGCGGCGCGTCCGTCGCAGCGAGCGGTATCCGACGGCGTCACGTGGCGGCAGATGATCGCCGTGGTGCTGTTCAGCGCGATCGCCACCGGCGCGCTGCTCACGGTCGCGCACGTTCGGACGAGCCAGGTGACGGCGGGCGCGGGCTCGGCAGTCGTGACGGAGGTACGCGACGGGGAGACGCCTGCTGCGCTGGCTGTGCGGGTCGATCCGGACGCTCCGGTCGATCTCACGCTCGCTCGGATCGCGGAGATGAACGACCTCGACGCGGGGGACCTGACCTCGGGCCATCGACTCCTGGTGCCCGCGCCGGACCGGGGGTGATTCCGGTGGCGACGCCGTCCGGCGACCCGCCTCACCCGGCCGAACCGGACATGCGGGTATTGTCGTGGACTGTCAGTCACACCACCCCGTGTGGTCGCGTCGGCATCACTGCACCCGAGGGTGGTAGCGATTCCGCCAGGACGGCTTCGGTTCCACGCCGGCGTCGCGGCCCTCACGGCAGCGACGAAGGAACCCACATGCACTGCCCGTATTGCCGCCATCCCGATTCTCGGGTGGTCGATTCGCGCGAGGCAGACGAGGGTGCCGCGATCCGTCGCCGCCGGGCATGCCCCGAATGCGGCCGCCGTTTCACCACCGTCGAGACCGCCGTTCTGTCGGTGGTCAAGCGCAGCGGGGTCACCGAGCCCTTCAGCCGCGAAAAGGTCGTCCGAGGTGTCGCCCGCGCATGTCAGGGGCGCGACGTCGACAACGATGCGCTCAACAAACTGGCTCAGCAGGTCGAAGACACGATCCGTGCCAAGGGCTCGCCCGAGGTGCCCAGTCACGAGGTCGGACTGGCGATCCTCGGCCCGTTGCGCGATCTCGACGAGGTCGCCTATCTGCGTTTCGCGTCGGTATATCGGTCCTTCAGTTCGGCAGAGGATTTCGAGCGCGAGATCACGGAACTTCGTCAGCACCAGACCCAGCGCGTTCCCGAAGCCGACTGAGCGCGGGGTCTGCGCTTCCGCTCAGCGGACGGCGTCGATCGCTTTGAGGACCCGCTTCTCGGACACCGGGATTCGGGTACCCAGGCCCTGTGCGAACAGGCTCACGCGCAACTCTTCGATCATCCAGTAGATATCGACGACGTCGGGCGCCGTTCGGCGTCCTTCGGGAAGCCGTGCCAGCAACCGGTCGTACGCGGAGTACACGCGGTCCAGGACGTCCATGCCCTGCGCGTCGCGTTGGGAACCACCGGGCAGCGCATCGAGGCGCTGCACCGCTGCCGCCAGATAGCGGGGCAGTTCCGCGAGGCGGCGCGAACCCAGGTCGGTCACGAATCCGGGGAAGACCAGTGAGGACAACTGTTCTCGTACGTCGTCCGCGGCCTCACCGCGGACCCGCTCGAGTGCGACGCTGACCTCGTGTGCGCCCGAGAGGACCGGGACCACTGCGCGGAGCAGACGGGCGACCGCACCGGGAAGACGGCTACGAACCGTTCTCGCGAGTTCCTCGAACTCGGCCGGTGTGCGTACCGGCGTGCCGTGCGCAGCGATCATCTCGTCCACCGCGCACGCGCGGCAGTCCTCGACCAGCGCGTCGAACGACCCGTCGGGGTTGCGGCCGAGGGCGAGGCGCTCGGCGTTGGTGAGGCCGGAGGTGATGGCTTTCGACTTCGTCGGTGCGGTCGCGAGGAGCAGCGTCCGCAGTCCGAGTCGGGTCGCGGCAGCCTGGGCCGACGCGGTGCTCAGGACTCGGACCGCCACGCCCGAACCCTCCGCCACGAGCGCCGGGTAACCGGTGACCTGCTGGCCTCCGACACTGCGGGTGACGGTCGGCTCGAGCGTGCCGAGGGTTTCCGCAGTCCAGACCACTGCGGGCGCGCGTTCGGTGCCCGACGCAGCCCGGGACACCTCCGCATCGACCCGGGTGGACAGTCGAGCCCGCAGTTCGGTCAGGCTCTTGCTGTGCGCCAGAACCGTGCCCTTCTCGTCCACCGCCGCAAAAGTCATGCGGAGATGGTCGGGGAGGGCCGCAAGGTCGAAGTCGGCCGGTTCGATACGGCAGTTGCCGAGCCGGGAGCATTCACGCGCGACCGCATTGACGAGCGGTTCGGAGCGAGGAGTCACCGACGCGAGCACCGCGGCCGCATAGTCGGGTGCGGGAACAACCTGGCGCCGAAGAGGTTTCGGCAACGTTTTGATCAGCGCTGTGACGAGGTCCTGCCGCATCCCGGGAACGAGCCAGTCGAAGCCGACGGGGCGGACGTTGGCGAGCAGTGCGACCGGAATCCGTGCTGTCACACCGTCGTTCTCGGTGCCCGGCTCGAATTGGTAGGTGAGCGGGAACTGCATCTCCCCTTGACGCCAGGCGTCGGGGTAGTCCCCTTCGAGGACCGCGGCGGCATCCTGGTTGACGACGGTTTCAGGGGTGAACGTCAGCAGGTCGGGCTGGGAGTGCCGGGTTTTCTTCCACCACGTGTCGAAGTGCCGGGCGGAGACGACGTCCGGACCGACCCGCTCGTCGTAGAACTCGAAGAGCGTGTCGTCGTCGACGACGATGTCGCGCCGGCGCGCGCGGTGCTCGAGTTCTTCGACGTCCTCGAGCAGTGCCCGGTTGGCGTGGAAGAATTTGTGGCGCGTCCGCCACTCGCCCTGGACGAGTGCGTGGCGGATGAACAACTCACGCGAGACCTCGGGATCGATCCGTCCGTACTGCACGGGCCGTTGGGCGACGAGGGGAATGCCGTAGAGGGTGACGCGCTCGTACGCCATCGCGGACTCGTGCTTGATGGACCAGTGCGGCTCGGAGTACGTCCGCTTGATCAGATGCGGAGCGAGTTTTTCGACCCATTCCGGTTCGACGCGCGCGACCATCCGTGCCCACAGCCGCGATGTTTCCACCAATTCTGCGGCCATCACCCACCGCGGGGGTTTCTTGAACAGGGACGAGCCGGGGAAGATCGCGAAATGCGTACCGCGGGCGCCCAGGTAATCGCGCTTGTCGCCTTCGCGGAGGCCGACGTGCGAGAGCAGGCCGGCAAGGAGCGAGCGGTGGATCGCCTCGTCGCTCACGGTCCGGTGATGTGTCTCCCAGCCGAGCGAGACGGTGATCTGGCGCAGTTGCCCTTGCAGATCCTGCCATTCACGGATGCGCAGCCAATGGAGGAACTCGTCGCGGCACATTCTCCGGAAGCGGCTGGAGGACAGCTCTTTCCGTTGTTCTTTCAGGTAATCCCACAGGCGGAGGAAGGCGAGGAAATCCGAGCCCTCCACGGCGAAGCGCGCGTGCTTCTCGTCGGCCGCCTGCTGGAACTCCGAGGGTCGCTCCCGCACGTCCTGGATCGACAGCGCCGAGACGATGATGAGGATCTCGCGCAGACATCCGTTGCGATGGCCCTCGACGATCATCCGGGCCATGCGCGGATCCACCGGCAACCGGGCGATTTCACGTCCTGTCGCGGTCAGCCGCGGAGATTCCCCGGGCTTGGCCGGTTCGAGCGCTCCGAGTTCTTCGAGCAGCGCGATACCGTCGCGGATCGCACGCGGATCGGGTGGTTCGACGAAGGGGAACGAACCGATGTCGCCGAGACCGAGTGCGGTCATCTGCAACACGACCGAGGCCAGGTTCGTGCGGAGGATCTCCGGCTCGGTGAACTCCGGCCGACTCTCGAAATCATCCTCCGAGTAGAGCCGGATACAGATTCCGTCGGCGACACGTCCGCATCGGCCCGCGCGCTGACGAGCGGAGGCCTGGGAAATTTCCTCGATCGGGAGACGCTGCACCTTGGTGCGCACCGAATAGCGGGAGATGCGCGCCGTACCCGGATCGACGACGTAGCGGATACCCGGAACCGTCAGTGACGTCTCCGCGACGTTGGTCGACAGGACTACCCGGCGGCCGGTGTGGGAGGAGAACACGCGGTGCTGTTCGGCGGCGGAGAGCCTGCCGTACAACGGCAGGATCTCGGTGTTGCGGAGTTTGCGGTCGTGCAGCGCGTCGGCGGTATCCCGGATCTCGCGTTCGCCGGAGAGGAAGACCAGGATGTCGCCGTCCCCGGCCGACTGGAGTTCCTCGACCGCCTCGCACACCGCGTCGACGGGATCGCGGTCGACGAGCTGGTCGCCGATCTCCACGGTGAGCGGCCGGTAGCGCACCTCCACCGGATAGGTCCGCCCGGACACCTCGACGATCGGCGCCGGCGTTCCGTCCGCATCGGCGAAATGCCGGGCGAAACGTTCGGGATCGATGGTGGCCGAGGTGATGATCACCTTCAGGTCGGGCCGTCGCGGCAGCAACTGCCGGAGATATCCCAGCAGGAAATCGATGTTGAGGCTGCGTTCGTGCGCCTCGTCGATGATGAGGGTGTCGTATTGGCGCAGCATGCGGTCGCGCTGGATCTCGGCAAGCAGAATGCCGTCGGTCATCAGCTTGACCAGTGTCGACCCGGACACCTCGTCGGTGAAGCGCACGGTGTAGCCGACGGTGTCGCCCACTTCCGAGCCGAGTTCCTCGGCGAGCCGCTCGGCCACCGCGCGGGCTGCGATCCGGCGCGGCTGGGTGTGGCCGACGAGACCGCGAACCCCGCGACCGAGTTCGAGACAGATCTTGGGAATCTGGGTGGTTTTCCCCGATCCCGTCTCACCTGCGACCACCACGACCTGGTGGTCGCGGATCGCCGCGGCGATGTCGTCCTTGCGCTGGGAAACGGGCAGGTCCTCGGGATACGTGATCGCCGGGACCGCGGCGGCACGGTCGGCGAGACGCCCGCGGGCGCGCTCGATCTCGGCGGCGATGCCGGCGAGTGCGTCCTCGCCACGTGCGCGGTCGAGACGGCGGCGGAGGCGGTGTTCGTCGCGGAGCGACACGTCGGCGAGTGCCGACTTCAGGTCGCGGCGGTTCGGGGCAGGGGAGATGGGCATGCTGAGTACACAGCCTAGCGAAACGCCCGGGCCCGGGGCTCGCGGAGGCCTGCGCCGAACCGGAAACCGGGGACCGGCTCGAGGGAACACGGTGCCGGGCCGGGGCGTGTGCGCCCCGACCGCGGTCGCCGCATACGATGACCGGCGTCAATCTTGGTCGTGGACAGGAGCTGGTCGTGGGCGCGTTGTGGCACGGATTTGCCGATATGGGCGTGGTCGAGCGTGACGGCGCATTCGTCGTGGCCCGTGGTGAGGGCGCCTACATCTGGGACGACGCGGGCACCCGCTACCTGGATGCGACGGCAGGGTTGTGGTTCACCAACGTCGGGCACGGGCGCACCGAGATCGCGACGGCTGTCGCGGACCAGATCGGGAAGCTGGCCCACTACTCGAACTTCGGTGACCTGACCTCCGAGCCGACCGTCGAACTCGCCGAACGCCTCGCGACGATCGCTCCGGTTCCGGGCAGCAAGATCTTCTTCACCTCCGGCGGCTCCGATTCGGTGGACACGGCCGCGAAACTGGCGCGACGCTATTGGCAGGAGGTCGGCAAACCCACGAAGACGCTGCTCGTCGGACGCGAGAAGGCCTACCACGGCATGCACGTCGGCGGCACCTCGCTGGCGGGTATCCCGGTCAACGGCGACGGATACGGCCGGCTGTGGGACGACACCGCGACAGTGACCTGGGACGACGCGAAAGCACTGCTCGCGCTGATCGAGAAGGTCGGTGCCGACACGATCGCGGCGTTCTTCTGCGAGCCGATCATCGGCGCGGGCGGGGTGTACCTGCCGCCGGACGGCTACCTCGCCGAGATCCGCGACATCTGCCGTGAGCACGACATCCTGTTCGTCGTCGACGAGGTCGTCACCGGCTTCGGCCGGATCGGTGGCTCGTGGTTCGCCTCCTCCCGGTTCGATCTGCAGCCGGACATGGTCACGACCGCGAAGGGACTGACGTCCGGTTACCTTCCGATGGGTGCGGTGTTCATCGCTCCCCGGGTGGCCGAGCCCTTCTTTGCGGGCGGCGTGTGGTGGCGTCACGGCTACACGTACGGCGGCCACGCCGCCGCCGCTGCGGCCGCTCTGGCGAACCTCGACATCCTCGAGCGCGAGAATCTGCTCGCCGAGTCGGCGCGCCTCGAGAAGACGCTGCACGAGACCCTGGCTCCGCTCGCCGACCATCCTCGCGTCGCGGAGGTCCGCAGCGGACTGGGAGCCGTCGCAGCGGTGCAGCTCACCGACCCGGCAGAGGCGCCGGAATTCGTGAAACAGCTCCGTGCGCACGGCATCTCGGGGCGGGCGGCAGGACAGGGCGCGTTGCAGATCTCGCCGTCGTTCGTCATGACCGACGAGCAGGTCCGCGACCTCGCGGACGGATTCGCCGCAGCGCTGGGCTGACCGCTCAGCCGCGATCCCGGATCCGCCGAAGCACACGGCGGATCCGGGCCGGTGCGCCCGCGGGGACCTGGGTGAGCGGGAGGTCGCCGCGGCCGTCCTGCTGCGCGACGGCCCGCGCATACCGTTCGTGGAGGCGCGAGCGCACCTCGTCGGGGGTGTAACTGCGGCGCTTGCGTTCCGCACGCAGAGTCACCGCTCCGGTCGCGGCGACGCCCACGACTCCGGCCAAGCCGAGAAGCTTCCACCACTGTCTGCCGCGAAGTGCCATGCCCCCGACCCTAGCGTCGTGCGCACGCGCGGCGTGGAAGGCTGTCGGGTATGCCCACGTACCCGGCTCGGTCGCAGATCACCCTCGACGACGCGGTGTCCATCGCCCGCACCGGCGATCTCTGGATCTTCCGCGGCAGCAGCGGTGCGGATCGCGCGATCCAAGCCCTCACCAACGCTCCGGTCAATCACGTCGGGATGGCGGTCGTGCTCGACGACCTGCCGCCGTTGATGTGGCACGCGGAACTCGGGAAAACCTTGCCCGACATGTGGACCGGCCGCCACCAGCGCGGCGTGCAGTTGCACGACCTGCGCAGTGCGGTGCAGGTCTGGAGCGCCCGCTACGGGCAGCGTGCATGGCTGCGGCAGATCTCCGTGCCGGTGAGCACCGAGCAGGAGGACCAGTTGCTCCGAACGGTCGCCCGGCTCGACGGCACTCCGTTCCCGTCCACCGCCAAGCTGACGGGCCGCTGGTTCGCCGGCCGGCTCCCGCTGAGCCGGAAGACGGCACGAGACCGGGTGCCCGGGGGAGGCGGTCTCGAAAGTGCTTACTGCGCAGAGGTGGTGGCGGTGACGATGGAAGAAATGGGGCTGCTCGAGCAACGGCGGCGCGGCAGCAACTGGTACGACCCGGGCCGGTTCTGGAGTGGGGACCGGCTTCCCCTCGCGCCCGGCGTGGACTTCGGCGGCGAGATCGAGGTTCTGCTCGACGACGAGGATCTCGCCACGGGGCGGGCGCTCGGCGGCACCGCGAGCGCTGCGCCTCCCGAATGACCGCGGCACCGGGGACGGCGCAAAAAAGGACCCCTCCGAGGAGGGGTCCTTTTCAGCGAACGGAAGGGCGGATCAAACGCCGGCGAGAAGCTCGGCGGTGGTGATCGCCTGGGCGACACCCTGCAGGGTTGCCGCGATCTTGACGGCCTCCCAGACCTGTTCCTTGGTGAGGCCCTCCTTGCGGACGACGTTGTCGTGCGCAGCAGTGCAATCGTGGCAGCCGTTGATCGTGGAGACCGCGAGCGACCACAGTTCGAAGTCGGACTTCTCGACGCCGGGGTTGCCGATGATGTTCATCCGCAGACCCATCCGCACCTGGGCGTAGTCGTCACCGAGGAAACCCTTGGCTCGGTAGGCGACGTTGTTCATGCCCATGATGGACGCGGCACCGAGGGCGGCGTTGTACGCCTCCGCGGACAGCACGTCGGCAGCTTCTTCGGAGATCTCCTTGAGCACGGTCGGCGACTTGGTCGCGGCCGCGGCGGCGAGGAACGTGCCCCACAGCTGCTGCTCGTTGAGTTCCGTCGAACGCGCAAGGGAGCCGAGGTTGAGCTTGAGGTCCTTGGCGTACTCCGGCAGAGCGTTCTTCAGGTTCTCGACACTCACTGCAGCGCCGCCTTGACGAGCTCACCCGCATTGAGGGTCGGGTCGTTCTTCTTCCAGTTGCATGCGCACAGCTCGTCGGACTGCAGAGCGTCGAGGACACGGAGGACCTCGTCGACGTTCCGGCCCACGGAACCGGCGGTGACGGAGACGAACTGGATCTCGTTGTTCGGGTCCACGATGAACGTCGCGCGGTCGGCGACGCCGTCCTTGTTCAGAACACCGGTGGCCGAGACGAGCTCACGGTTGAGGTCCGACAGCATCGGGAAGGGGAGGGTCTTGAGATCCTCGTGCTGTGCGCGCCACTGGAAGTGGACGAACTCGTTGTCGACGGAAGCGCCGAGCACCTGTGCGTCACGATCGGCGAACTCGTCGTTCAGCTTGCCGAATGCGGCGATCTCGGTCGGGCACACGAAGGTGAAGTCCTTGGGCCAGAAGAAGATGATCTTCCACTTACCGGCGTAGTCGTCGCTGGTGATGGTGGTGAAGTAGTCATCGGGCTGGGTGGCGTCGACCTGGGTCAGGTCTCCGCCGACGAGGGCCTTCAGATTGAAAGCGGGGAACTGATCGCCAATGGTCAGCAGTGCCATTCTCGGTCCTCTCGATAAGTCGTGAACAAGCGAGTCGATCACGCGCTTCCGCGCCGGTCGGCACGGAATCATGCGTTACCGGACGATCCTGTCGGACCGTTCTCCGGTATGAAAACCATCTTGCCGGAAACCTTTCAAAAGGTAAAGGTGATTGGTGGCACTAGACTGATAGGCGTGTCCGATCAGAGTTATCAACCCACCCTGTCGCAGCTGCGTGCCTTCGTGGCAGTCGCGAAGTATCGCCATTTCGGTACTGCGGCTACGAGATTGAATGTGAGCCAGCCCACTCTTTCTCAGGCGTTGGCGGCTCTCGAGAACGGTCTCGGGGTCCATCTGATCGAGCGCAGCACCCGTCGCGTGCTGGTGACTCCGGCGGGCGCACGACTGTTGCCGCAGGCGCAGGTGATCCTCGACGCGGCCGACGGTTTCGTCGCCGCGGCCGCCGGCGCCTCCGACGGATTGTCCGGCCCGCTCCGTCTGGGGTTCATACCCACGGTCGCCCCCTACGTGCTGCCGGATCTGCTTCCCGCGCTCGGTGTGACGATGCCCAACCTGGTGCTCCACGTCGTCGAGGACCAGACCGCGCGGCTGCTCGGAGCGCTGCGGGCGGGGACACTCGACGCTGCGGTGGTGGCGCTGCCCTCCGACATCTCCGGGGTGGTCGAAATGCCGTTGTATTCCGAGGACTTCGTGCTCGTCGTGCCCAAGGGGCACGAGCTGGCCGGTCGTACGGACGTGCCGCTCTCCGCTCTCGACAACGCCCCCTTGCTGCTGCTCGACGAGGGGCACTGCCTGCGTGACCAGACACTCGATCTGTGCCGGTCCGTCGACGCCCGGCCGGTGGCCGGCGACACCCGCG
This sequence comes from Rhodococcus sp. NPDC060084, assembly GCF_042730335.1. Lineage (NCBI taxonomy): Bacteria > Bacillati > Actinomycetota > Actinomycetes > Mycobacteriales > Nocardiaceae > Rhodococcus > Rhodococcus sp. NPDC060084. The sequence goes on along the minus strand of NZ_JBHWWX010000033.1, from coordinate 20,792 downwards.
CGACATCCCTCGCGACCGTCGTGCGGTGCGTCGCGGGGGGACTGGGGATCACGCTCGTTCCCGCGTCGTCGATTCCGGTCGAGACGGCGCGCGGAGATCTTGCGATGGCGTACTTCGCATCTCCCGCGCCGAGCCGCACCGTCGGGCTGGTCGTCCGGTCGTCCACCGCCCGCGCGGCCGACTATCGGGCGCTGGCCGATCTCATCAGGATGCAACTGCCTCCGCAGGTCCGTCCCATCGCCTGAGTGCGCGTCAGCCGCGTCCCTTGCGGGGCCGGCCCGAACCCTTGGGCCGGGTGGCTTTGCCGCCTCGTGCCTTGGGCTTCTTGTCGCCGACGACGCGCCGCGGCTGGGATCCTTGTCGTTCCCCGCGCCGAGGACCCTTGCGGTCCTTGGTGTTCTCCGCGGGGGTTTCCGAATCCTGTTGCCGTCCCCGGGAACTGTTGGCGGTGCGGCCGCGGACGATACCGACGAACGTGTCGACGAGATCGGTGGTGTTCTCGGTCATCCACACGAGCCCGACCTGCGATGCGGGCGCATCGGTGACGGGCCGGTAGGTGAGGTCCTTGCGATGGTGGAGGCGGGCGAGCGACTGAGGAGTGACGAGCACACCGACCTCGGAGGCCACGTGGGAGATCGCGGTCTCCGTGTCGGCGGGTCGCTCGAACGCCTCTTCGCCGGGGAAGGTGGCCCAGTCCAGCACGTCGTCGAGCGGGTGCAGCACCGTTTCGTCGGCGAGATCGGCGACGGAGATGGAGTCGACCGCGGCGATCGCATGTTCCTTCGGAACAACCACCACGGAGGCCTCGGTGTAGAGGTTGATCACCGACAGTCCGTCCCGCTCGAGGGGCAGGCGCAGCAGAGCGATGTCCGCGGTTCCGTCCCGCAGGGGGTCGGCGCCCGCCGTCGGTTCCACGGGGACGAGTTCGATCGGGACGTCCGGCATACGTTCGATCCACACCCGGACCCACTTGGTGGGGGTGACCCCAGGGACATAGGCCAGCCGGAACGCCTGCGCGGACTCTTCGTTCACCTGGTCAGGTTACCGGTACGGCGCGTGCCCGAACCGCGTCAGCCCTCTGCCACCTCGAACTCGTCGAACACCACCTCGCCTGCCGCATCCGACTCCGCGAGGTTGACCTCGGCGAGCAGTGCCCATCCGTGGTCGCCCTGAGGATCGTGCAGCGTTTGGCGGACCCGCCACACGTCGGTGTCCATCTCCACCGAGAAGAGTTGCGGCCCACGGGCGTCGGACCCGGTACCGATCTCGGAGTACTCCTCGAAGTACAACTCGAGGAGGTCCTCCCAGTCCTCCGCATCCAGACCGTCACCGAGCTGGGCGAGGTCGTACCAACGGCGGCGCGCCGCGAGTTCCACGCGCTTGAACATCGCATTGCGGACCATGACCTTGAAGGCACGCGTGTTCGCGGACAGCGGCCGCGGAACGTCGGCCCCGAACGCGACCTGCTGGTCGTCCGATTCGACACCCGGGTTCGTCAGCGATTCCCATTCGTCGAGCAGGGACGAATCGACCTGCCGGATGAGCTCACCGAGCCACTCGATGATGTCCTCGAGTTCCTCGGTGCGCGCCACGTCCGGCACCGTCTGGCGCAGCGCGCGGTAGGCGTCGGCGAGGTACCGCAGCACGAGCCCTTCCGATCGCGCGAGACCGTAGTGGCTCACCAATTCGGAGAAGGTCATCGCGCGCTCGATCATGTCGCGCACCACCGATTTCGGGGACAACGGCGTCTCCGACACCCAGGGATGGCCCCCGCGATAGGTCTCGAACGCCGGATCGAGCAGCTCGGCGAGCGGCTTCGGCCAGGTGACCTCCTCCAGCAATTCCATGCGCTCGTCGTACTCGATACCGTCGGCCTTCATCTGGGCCACGGCTTCCCCGCGTGCCGCGTGCTGCTGCGCCATGAGGATCTGCCGGGGATCGTCGAGCGTCGATTCGATCACCGAGACGACATCGAGGGCGTAGCCGGGAGCATCGATGTCGAGCAGTTCGATCGCGGCCAGTGCGAAAGGCGACAACGGCTGGTTCAGCGCGAAATCGCGCTGGAGATCGACCGTCAACCGGGCCCTGCGGCCGTATTCGTCGGGTTCGTCGAGTTGCTGGACCACACCGGCCTGGAGCAGACCCCGGTAGAGGGAGATCGCCTTGAGGATGTGCTTGCGCTGCGCGGGCCGGGGTTCGTGATTGTCCTCGAGCAGATGCCGCATGGCGTCGAAACAGTTGCCGGGCCGCGCGATCACGTTGAGCAGCATCGAGTTGCTCACGGCGAACCGCGACTGCATCGGTTCCGGCGACGCGACGATGAGCTTGTCGAACGTGCCCTCACCCCACGAGACGAACCCCTCCGGCGCCTTCTTCCGCTGCACCTTGCGGCGCTTCTTCGGGTCCTCGCCCGCCTTCGCGAGGGCCCGGACGTTCTCGATCTCGTGCTCGGGCGCCTGCACGACGACCGTGCCCATGGTGTCGTACCCGGCCCGGCCGGCGCGGCCCGCGATCTGGTGGAATTCACGCGCCTTGAGCTGCCGCGTGCGGGTGCCGTCGTACTTGGTCAGTCCGGTGAGCAGCACCGTGCGGATCGGAACGTTGATTCCGACACCCAGCGTGTCGGTGCCGCAGATCACCTTCAAAAGACCGTCCTGCGCGAGCTTTTCGATCAATCTCCGGTACTTGGGCAGCATTCCCGCGTGGTGGACGCCGATGCCGTGCCGCACGAGCCGGGACAGGGTCTTGCCGAATCCCGTCGAGAACCGGAATTCGCCGAGTGCGGCCGCGATCGCCTCCTTCTCGGCTTTCGTGCACATGTTGACGCTGGTCAGTGCCTGGGCACGCTCGAGCGCGGCGGCCTGGGTGAAGTGGACGACGTACACCGGTGCCTGGTGAGTGGTGACCAGCTCTTCGATCGCTTCACCGATGGGGGCCTGCGAATACGAGAAGGTCAGGGGCACCGGTCGCTCGGTCCCCGAGACCTCGACGGTCGGGCGCCCGGTGCGACGAGTGAGGTCCTTCTGGAGGAACGACACGTCCCCGAGGGTCGCGGACATGAGCAGGAACTGCGCGTGGGGCAGTTCGATGAGGGGCACCTGCCAGGCCCATCCGCGGTCGGGGTCGGAGTAGAAATGGAACTCGTCCATGACCACCTGGCCGATGTCCGAGTCCGGGCCTTCACGCAGCGCGAGGTTGGCGACGATCTCCGCGGTCGCGCAGATGATCGGGGCGGTCGGGTTCACCGAGGCGTCGCCGGTCATCATCCCGACCCGGTCGGCTCCGAAGACCTCGCACAATGCGAAGAACTTCTCGCTGACGAGCGCCTTGATCGGTGCGGTGTAGAACGTGCGCTTGCCGGCCGCGAGCGCGAAGAAATGGGCTCCGATCGCCACCATCGATTTGCCCGACCCCGTGGGCGTCGCGAGGATCACGTGCGAACCGCCCACGAGTTCCATCAGCGCTTCCTCCTGCGCCGGGTAGAGCGACAGTCCCCGATCCGTCGTCCAGGAGGTGAAGGCGTCGAAGAGGGTGTCGTCGTCGACGGGGTCGGGTATCAGATCGGGAAGCAGCACTGCTCCAGGCTAGTCGCCCGGTGGCGAGGGCCTTTCCGCGCTGCCGTTCCGTCGCGGCAGCGGACCGCGAGGCCTGCTACGTGGCGCTGCGCTCGTCGGACTCCATCACGTCGAGCACGGCCATGCGGGTGGCCGGGCCGCCGGTGATGCGCGATTCGCTCACCCCGGAGACGAGGAGCTTCCGCCAGCTCTCCTCGTCGAACTGCAGGGGAGCGGTGTTGTCGAGGAAGTTCTCCACGACCCGGAGGAAACGCAGGGGATCGTCCCGGAACGGGAAGTGGCCGGCGCCGCGGAACACTTCGAGCCGGGAACCGGGCATCGCGGAATGCGCGAGGTAAGCGTGCCCCACCGGAATGACGCTGTCGCGGTCGCCCCAGATCAGCTGCACCGGCAGATCCTCGGTGAGGTAACTGCGGTCGAGCATGGTCACCACCTGGCCACGCCAGTCGACAACCGCCCGCAGGGTCCGCAGATAGGCCTGGCACGCCGTCGGATCCGGAAGTTCGCCGAGGATACGTACCAGGTCGGAGGCGTCGTGCAGGAGTGCGCCGGGCTTGAGCGGCGACTTGTTGAGCTGGCCCAGCGCGGAGCCGGCAAGCCTCATGGCGGGCATCGCACCCGGTATGCGCAGGAGCTTGAGCACCTCGCTGACGACGGGTACCGACACCATGCGCAGGACAGGGTGGACGTCCTTGGTGACGCCGCCCGACGACACGAGCACGAGTCGCTCGACCCTGCCCGGGAACTGGTACGCGAACTGCATCGCGACTCCGCCGCCGAGGGAGTGGCCGACGACCGTAACCTTGTCGATCCCGAGCACCGACAGCAGGTCACGCATGCCGTTGGCATACGCGGCGACGGAGTAGTCGGCTCGCGGCTTGTCCGATCGGCCGTGGCCGAGCAGATCGGGGGCGATCACGGTGTACTTCTCGGCGAGGTGCGGAATCACGTCCGTCCACGTCGACGAGTTGTCACCGATACCGTGGATGAGCAGCAGCGCAGGCCCGCTGCCGGCCATCCGGAACGCGCGCCGGTAGCCGTGGATCGTGCGGAAGACCATGCGCGGTTCCTTGTCGGGAACCGGGCGGAGCTTCCTCGGACGCGCTGTGGTCATCACCGTCTCCTGCCGACGTGGGGAGGCACCTACGTACGGCCGGTTTCTCGACCTGACGGTAATCGCCGCCCGGAGTCACTCTTGCATGCCGCGAGAGCGTACCGAGTGTATGTGACGCGATGGGCGACGATCGTAACGGTCATGAAACGTCCCACCGTGGACCCGCCGCGTCGTGACGCGCCCCGTTCCGCTCAGAGCGACTGATCGGTATCGTCGTCGCCGCGCTGGTCGTATTCCGCGAGGAAGCGCTCGAATTCCGCCCCGAGTTCCTCGCCGGTCGGCAGATTCTCGTCGGTCGGCAGGGGAGAGGTCTGCTGTTCCTGCGCGGCCACGTAGCTGTCGTACTGCCGTTCGAGGGCCTGCACCACTCCCTGTACTTCCTCGTTGCCCTCGATGTGCTCGTCGATCTGCTCACGGACCCGTGCCGCGGCCTCGTCGAGTGCCTGCAGCGGAATGTCGAGATCGCCGATCTCCGCCACGTGGGTGAGAAGCGTCTCGGCGGCCGCCGGGTAGTCGGTCTGTGCCAGGTAGTGCGGCACGTGCACGGAGAATCCCACCGACTCGTGTCCGTGCTGCGCCATGCGGAGCTCGAGCAGCGACGACGCCCCCGCCGGAATCTGCAACTCACCGGACCAGCGGTGGTGGCCGGCGATGAGGTCCTTGTTCGTGGAGTGGGCGGTAACCGAGAGCGGCCTGGTGTGCGGTGTCGCCATCGGGATGGAGTTGAGGCCGATCGTGCGCCGCACGCCGAACTGCTCGGCGAGCAGGCGCACCGCGGTGATGAACCGCTCCCATTTGAGATCCGGTTCGCTGCCCGCAAGCAGCAGGAACGGAGTTCCCGCATTGTCGATGAGGGCGTACAGGTTCAGCTCGGGGGCCGCATAGTCGGAGAAATGGTCCGACTTGAAGGTCATCAGCGGTCGCCGGGAGCGGTAGTCGATGAGGTCGTCGACCGCGAACGACGCCACGAGTTCGGTCTCGAGCGTCTCCCTCAGATGCGTGGTGGCCAGCCGGACCGAATGTCCGGCGTCCGCGAACCCTTCGAGGCCGTGAACGAGAACCGGACCCTGCCCGTCGGTGGTCATGAGTTGTGGAGCCGGGAACTCCAGCTCGTACATCCGGGACTGCTCGTCCATTGGGGAACCACTCCGATCACACTGCGCCGTCGTAGCCTTCCCGCCGGTGCAGCACCGGCGTGGCATGGTGGTGTCCGAGTCTAATTGAAGCGGCGGTGGCGATTTCCCGGGTCCGGGCCCCGCTGGACTGTGGACGACGGAGGTTCGGGTGGCGAAGTGCGACGCTCCACGGTGCAGGACCGCCGACGACCCTCGCCCGCCCCGCCCGGCCGCGCGCCGCACGATCACGGCAGCGATACTCCTCACCGGCGCATCAGTCCTGGTCGCAGCGTGCACGACCAGCATTTCCGGTGTCGCACGCCCCGAGGCCACGCCGCACACCGGCAGCCCGCCGGCCACCGCGGCGCCGCCACCCGGCGCCGCTCCCGGTAGCGGAAGCACCCCAGCCGAATTGCTCTTGCCGGTCGACCGCTTCCCGGAGCCGTACAGTGCCGTGGTCCTGCCCCCGCAGGCGGTGGCGCAGGCGGCGCCGGACCTCACCGGGATCCCACCGGGTGCCCGCGTGAACCCAGGCGGCTGCCTGCCGCCGCCGCAGGACTACGGGCCGGGAGGGACGGCGATGGCCGTCGGCACCGACACCGGCGGCCGCGCCACGCTCAGCGTCGAAGTGACGACCCCGGCGGAGCCCCTCGCGGACTACCGTCGCCACCTGGTCGAGTGCGCGCGGGTCGAGGCCACCCACCGGGGCGTCACCGCGACCGTCACCACGGCGCTCGAACCCGACCCGCCGGTGCTCGTCCCGGGCTCGGAGACACTGGCGTTGTCCCGGACGGTCACCTCGGGGGAAGGCCCGGACGCTCTCGCTCAGTCGATACTCACGCATACCGCCCAACTCGGGGACGTGCGCGTGCTGGTGACGTACATGTCGTTCGAATCGGGCGCCGCGGACGCCGAGAACGTCGATCGGGTCTACGCGGACGCGGTGCGGTACGCGCTCGAAGCCCGGCCACGGTAGACGCGGGTACCCACGCGCCGGCCACGTGCGTCCGCGGCGGTACCGGCACGCCGCGCGGTTGTCCACAGAGCGCGGGTCGATCCCCAGAGCGCACCGATGGAGCCCCGGAGGCACCGGACCTGTCCTCGGGCCGGGAGACCGTTCGGGCATGACCACACCCACCTCGTCCTCACGCCCGCTCCGCCTCACCGATATCGGAGACCTGATCGCAGCGGTGCCCGCGCTGCTCGGGTTCCGTCCCGCGCGCTCCCTCGTCGTTCTCAGCCTCTCGCCCGTGACAACCCGGCCGGGTGAGACGGGGGCCGCCACGATCGGAGCGGTGATGCGGCACGACCTGTTGCTCGACGGACCCCGAGACGGGACGCAGGACCCGATGCGCGAGGCGTTCCGCCGGTTCCGTGCCGTGTGCGCACGTGAGGAAGCCGACTCGGTGATCGCGATCCTCGTCGACGACAGGCTTCAGGACCCTCACGGACCTGCCGCCGGCCGTGCTCACGCCCTCCTCGAGGAGTTCGCCGCCTATCTCGCGACCGCCGACATCGTGCTCGGCGGTGCGCTCGCGGTCCCCGCCATCGATGCCGGCGCAACGTGGTTCGTTCCCGGTCGCGACGATTCCGGGACGGTGCCCGACCCGGACGCCTCCGTCGTGGCGGCCACCCGGGTGTTCGACGGCAACCCCATCCGGCGAACTCGCAGCGAACTCACCACACTCCTCGAGCCCTACCCGGCGAGTTTCCGCGCCGACGTCGCGAGCAGGCTCGACGCGGCCGTGCACGCCCGCGACCTCGCGTACGAGCGTGCCGAACGGAGCGGAGGATCCGCCGCCGCCGACCGGGCCGAACTGGAAACCCTCCTGGCCCTGGTCCTCCCGGGCCGCGACGGGGAACATCTGCTGCCGGGGGAATGCGCCGAACTGGCTGTGATCCTTGCGAACCGGACCGTCCGGGACGCCGCGCTGGCCCTCGCAACAGGACCGTGGGCGGGCGCCGCCGAACGCCTCTGGGTGGATCTGGTACGCGCCCTGCCCGACCCCGAACGCGCCGATGCGGCCGCACTGGTGGCGTTCGGAGCGTACGTGCGCGGCGACGGGCCGTTCGCCGGCGTCGCTCTCGGGGTCGCGCTGGAATCCGATCCGCGACACCGGCTTTCCGATCTACTCGATCAGGCGTTGCAGGCAGGGTTGCGTCCTGACGCGATCAGGAGCCTCGCAGCGACCGGATACGAGATCGCCGCGAGACTGGGTGTCGCACTACCGCAGGACGGACCTGCCCGGTGACTCAGCCGCGACGTGCGGCGTGCGAGCGATCGCCGAGGCTCTTGGTGAATTCCCAGGCGTCCGAGACGATCTCGTCGATATCGGTGTGTTTCGGAGCCCATCCGAGTTCGTTCATCGCCCGAGCACTCGACGCGATCAGCACCGCGGGATCGCCGGCCCGGCGGGGGGCGTCGACCGACGCGATCGGCAGTCCCGTGACGCGTTCGCACGCAGCGATCACTTCTCGGACACTGAAACCTTCACCGCTGCCGAGGTTGTAGATGCGGTGGCGACCCGGTTCCGACCGCGTGAGCGCCAGGACATGCGCGTCGGCGAGATCCTTGACATGGATGTAGTCGCGCACCGCGGTCCCGTCCTTGGTGGGCCAGTCGGTGCCGAACACGGAGATGTGGTCTCGCTGCCCGAGCGCCACCTGCAACACCAGGGGAATCAGGTGGGTCTCCACCGTCCGGTTCTCACCTGCACCGCCGTACGCCCCGGCGACGTTGAAGTACCGCAGGCTCGTCGCCGCCAGACCGTGCGCGTGGGAGTACGACGAAATCGCATGATCGATGGCCAGCTTGGACGCGCCGTACGGATTGGTGGGTCTCGTCGGTGCGTCCTCGACGATCGGTACCTCGTCGGGCTCACCGTAAGTCGCCGCCGTCGACGAGAACACCAGACGGGGAGTGCGCGATCGCCGGATCGCCTCGAGCAGCGTCAAGGTTGTGACGACGTTGCCCTGCCAATACTTTTCCGGGTGTTCGACGGATTCGCCGACGAGCGACTGCGCGCCGAAGTGCAGCACGCCGTCGAAGCGGGGGCCGTCGTCACCGGAGCCGAGGACCTCGGTCGCGACCGTCGCGATGTCGCCTTCGACGAATTCGGCACCGGTGGGGACCGCGTCGGCGTTGCCTGTGGACAGGTCGTCGACCACAACCACCTCGTGGCCTTGTTCGAGCAGCACTGTGCTGCACACGCTGCCCACATACCCGGCACCGCCGGTCACCAGAAGTCTCACGCTGTGGATCCCCTCTTCACAGGCCCGCCGCGGGCCTGTGAAGAGGTCTGCATCAAACCTGTTTCACCTGCACGGCGTGGGCCATCTCGTCGGAAAGCTCGAAGCTGTTGTGCCCGGCCACGGTGATGGTCACCGAGCCCGGGCGCGTCTCGACTGTAACGCGCGCGTCCGGGACGACTCCGGCCTCACGCAGGCGCGCGATGACATCGGGGTCGGACTGCACGTATTCGGCGAGCCGACGCACCACGACCGCGGTCGGTTTACCGGCGGGAATCTCCGTCAGCCGAACCAGCTTCTCGTCGGGAGCAGCATCCTTGTCCAAGCCCAGCTGTGCCAGGCCGGGGATCGGGTTTCCGTACGGGGACGTCGTCGGGTTGTTGAGCACCTCGACCAGTCGCCGCTCGACCTCCTCGCTCATCACGTGCTCCCAACGGCACGCCTCGGCATGCACGTTCTCCCAGTCGAGGCCGATCACGTCGACGAGGAGTCGCTCCGCGAGACGGTGCTTGCGCATGACCGACACCGCGAGGTCGCGGCCTTTCTCGGTCAGTTGCAGATGGCGGTCGCCGGCGACGCGCAACAGGCCGTCCCGCTCCATGCGGGCGACCGTCTGGCTGACGGTGGGTCCACTCTGCTCGAGGCGTTCGGCGATGCGCGCACGCAACGGCACGACGCCTTCCTCTTCCAGATCGTAGATCGTCCGGAGATACATCTCCGTGGTATCGACCAGGTCCTTCACTCTCACACCCCTTCGTCTGCGCCGATTCTAACCGTGCGAATAGGGCGGTGGGGGTGCCCTTGGTTGCTCGCGCGTCCCATCCCGGACCAGTAGCGTCTGTGTTCATGACCACTAGCTCCACCGCCGAGGGCGGTACGACACAATTGGGCGGCGATCGAGTGGTGGTGTGGAGCCCCGAATACCTCGACTACCGGTGGGGCCCGACACACCCGATGAACCCCACGCGGCTCGATCTCACCATGGCGCTGTCGAAGAGTATCGGTCTGCTCGAGGGTGTCGAGACGGTCCATCCGTCTCCCGCGGACGATGTGGACCTGCTGCGCATCCACACCCCGGCCTACCTCGATGCCGTCAAACGGGCCGGCGCGGTCGCCCCCGGTACCGCTGCCGTCGCCGACGCCCCGCACGGCCTGGGTACCGAGGACAATCCGATCTTCCCCCGCATGCACGAGGCGAGTGCCACCCTCGCCGGCGGCACACTCGCCGCCGCCCGGGAGATCGCCTCGGGCCGGACCCGGCGCGCGGTGAGCATCGGCGGGGGAATGCACCACGCGATGGCCGACTGGGCCGCCGGATTCTGCGTCTACAACGACGCCGCGATCGCGATCTCCTGGCTTCTCGACAACGGCTACGACCGCATCGCCTACGTGGACGTCGACGCGCATCACGGTGACGGAGTCCAGCACGCCTTTCTCGGCGACCCGCGGGTGCTCACCATCTCTCTCCACCAGCACCCCGCGACGCTGTGGCCCAACACCGGATGGTCGAGTGAGGTGGGCGCGGGTGAGGCCGAGGGGACCTCGATCAACATGCCGGTTCTGCCCGGCACTGTCGATTCCTTGTGGCTGAGGGCTTTTCACGCGGTGGTGCCCGGAGCGCTCGCTGCGTTCCGCCCGCAGATCCTCATCAGCCAGTGCGGCGCCGACAGTCACCGCGAGGATCCTCTCGCAGATCTGGCGCTGACCGTCGACGGTCAGCGGGCCTCCTATCTCGCCATGCGTGATCTCGCGGACCGGCACTGCGAAGGCCGCTGGCTCGCAGTCGGCGGCGGCGGTTACGGGTTGGTTCGCGTCGTGCCCCGGGCATGGACCCACCTCATCGCGGCGGCGCTCGACCGCGAGATCGACCCCACCACCGCCGTTCCGGAAGACTGGCGCGAACGGGTCGGCGCCCTCGCACCCGGAGTGGATCTGCCGACCGTCATGGGGGAGGACTCGGACGTGTCCTACCTTCCCTGGGACGGCCCGGGAGGTACCCCGGAAACCGGGGTGGCGTCTCTCGATCGGGCGCTCACCCGTATCGACTCGGCGATCATCGCCACACGCCGATCGGCGTTCCCGCTGCTCGGCCTGGATCCGGAGGACCCGCGTGACTGAATCCCAGCAAGTACCGGCGGACCCGGGCCTCGAGTCCGGGAAAAGCGAGGCGGAGATCGCTGCCGATGCGGCACGCGAGCGCGCGCTCAGCGTCGCCCGGGACTATCCCCGTCACTGGGTCGCCGACGTCCTGGCCTCCGATGGCGGCGTCGTGCATCTGCGGCCCATCGTCCCCGAGGACGCCGACCGCATCGTGGAGTTCCACAGCAAACTGTCGGAACGGACCCGGTACCTGCGGTACTTCGGGCCGTATCCCACGATTTCGAAGAAGGACCTGTTCCGGTTCACCGTCGTCGATCACCACACCCGTGTCGCGTTCGTGGCGCTGCTCGGCGACGAGATCATCGCGGTCGGGCGGTACGAAGGACTCCCGGACGAGGGGGACGGGTTGTCCGCCGAGGTCGCGTTCACCGTCGCCGACGCGCATCAGGGGCGCGGTCTGGGGCCGATCCTGCTCGAGCATCTCGCGGGTGCGGCAGCCGAGAACGGCCTGCACACCTTCGTCGCGGAGGTTCTCGCCGAGAACCGGCACATGATCACGGTGTTCCGCGAAGCGGGATACCAGGTCAGCCGCAGTTTCGAGGGCGGGGTGGTGCGACTCGAGTTCGCCATCGACCCCACCGAAGCGCTCGTCTCGGTGCGGAACGCCCGCGAACGCGCCGCCGAGGCGCGCAGCGTCCGCAACATCCTCGGCCCCGGCAGCGTCGCGGTGATCGGTGCGTCCACCGACAGCCGCAAGGTCGGTAATGCGGTGCTCGTGAACATGCTGCGCAGCGGGTTCACCGGACCGGTGTACCCGGTCAACGCGGAACACCGATCGGTGCGGGGGGTGCGCGCCTACCCCACGGTCCGCGACATCCCGGACGAGGTCGACCTCGCGATCGCCGCGGTGCCCGCCGAGTCCATCGACGCCGTACTCGACGACTGTCTCGCCAAAGGCGTCAAGGCGCTGCTCGTCGTCTCGTCCGGATTCGGCGAAACCGGGCCGGAGGGGCGCGACGCGGAACGGCGACTCGCCCTCGCCGCCCGCTCCCACGGCATGCGGCTGATCGGCCCGAACGCGCTCGGCGTGGCCAACAACGATCCGTCGATTCTGCTCAACGCGACCCTGGCACCGGTACTTCCGTCGCTCGGCAACGTCGGCTTCTTCTGCCAATCGGGCGCTCTGGGTATCGCCATCCTCGACGAGGCCGCGAAGACCGGGGTGGGCCTGTCGTCGTTCGTCTCCGCCGGCAACCGCGCCGACCTGTCCGGCAACGACCTGCTGCAGTACTGGGACACCGACCCGGCGACCGAGGTGGTGCTGCTGTACCTCGAGAGCTTCGGCAACCCGCGCAAATTCTCGCGGATCGCCCGCCGGGTGGCGCGCAGCAAACCGATCGTGGCGGTCAAGAGCGGACGCCATGCCGTACCGCCGGCCCTCGCGGCACGTACCGGCGAAATGGACGACACCATGGTGCGCAGTCTGTTCGAACAGGCCGGTGTCGTGCAGGTGGAATCCATTGCGCAACTGTTCGACTCGGCTCTGCTCTTCGGGTATCAGCCGCTGCCCGCCGGGCCGCGAGTTGCCGTCATCGGCAATTCCACGGCTCTCGGTGTGCTCGCGGTCGACGCCGCACGCGGTGAAGGACTCGTGGCACCGGAGTCGGTGGACCTCGGGCCGCAAGCGACCCCGGACGAGTTCGCCGAGGCCGTGGCGCACGCATTGGATTCGGCGAGCATCGATGCGGTGATCGCGGTGTTCGTGCCACCGGTCGCGGTGGACGTGCAACCGTTCGCCCAGGCACTGCGCGATGCGGTCTCCGGATCCGACAAGCCCGTGGTGACGACCTTCCTCGCCACCGAAGGCATCCCGGATGTTCTCGCCGTGCGCGATTCCGCCGGCAACCCCACCCGCGGGTCGGTGCCGTCGTACCCGGGGCCCGAGCGTGCGGCCAAGGCGCTCGCGCGGGCATGGCGTTATGCGAAGTGGCGCAGCAGGCCGCCGTCGCAGGTGGTGCGCCCGGCGGGGATCGATCCCGACCGGGCCCGCGCGCTCGTCCAGGGGTGGCTCGAGACCACTCCCGAGGGCAGGTACCTGTCCGACACGGAGGCGGCGCTGCTACTGGCGTGTTACGGCGTGCACGTCGCGGATTTCCGGGCGGTGACCACCGAGTCCGAAGCGGTCGCGGCGGCGAAGGAGATCGGTTTTCCGGTCGCCGTGAAAGCCACCGGGGCGCAGTGGCGCCATCGTCCCGACCTGAGTGGGGTACGGCTCGATCTCGTCGACGCGGAATCCGTGCGGATCGCGTACCGCGACCTTGCGGCGATGTCGGGCGAGCCGCTGCTGCACGTGCAGAAGATGGCGGTCAAAGGCATCGGATGTGCGATCCGCGTGCAGGACGATCCGTCGTTCGGCGCACTCATCTCGTTCGGCCTCGCCGGTGTCATCTCCGACCTTCTCGGCGACCGGGCGTACCGGGTGCTGCCCCTGACCGAGGACGAAGCGGCCGAACTGATCGACGCACCGAAGGCCGCACCGCTGCTCTCCGGCTACCGCAACGCGGCCCCGGTGCACAAGGCGGCGCTGGTGGATTTCGTCCAGCGGATCTCGGCTCTCGCCGACGATCTGCCCGAGGTGCGCGATCTCGTCTGTGAGCCGCTGCTCGCGTCCCCTGTGGGTGTGGAACTGACCGACGCCCACGTGCGGGTCGGCCCGGAACCGCACCCGCTCGATCTGGGGCCCCGGCGCCTGCGCTGACCGCCGATCCGCGGGGGCGCCCCACAGACAAGACGATCCCCGAGGACCCAGCCCGGTCCTCGGGGATCTTTTACCGCTGACGCGCCCGGTCAGCTGGCATATGCGCGAAGGCGATCTGCGCGTTCGCCCTCGCGAAGCTTGCTCATCACTTCGCGTTCGATCTGCCGGACCCGCTCGCGCGACAACCCGAACAGCTTGCCGATCTGGTCGAGCGTGCGGGGCTGTCCGTCGTCGAGGCCGTACCGCAGGCGGATTACCTGCTGCTCGCGCTCGTCGAGCGTGCCCAGCACGGTCCGGACGTCGCTGTGCAGCAGTCCCGCGATGACGGCGTTCTCGGCGGACGTGGCTTCGGCGTCTTCGATGAAGTCACCGAGCGGCGCCTCCTCGTCGTTGCCGACCGGCATGTCGAGGCTCACCGGGTCGCGGCTGTGGTCGAGCAGATCGGCGATCTTCTCGACCGCGATGCCCGATTCGCTCGACAGTTCCGCATCGGTGGCTTCCCGGCCGAGTTGCTGGTGCAACTCACGCTTGATCCGGGCGAGCTTGTTGACCTGCTCGACGAGGTGGACGGGCAGGCGGATCGTGCGGCTCTGGTCGGCCATGCCGCGGGTGATGGCCTGACGGATCCACCACGTGGCATAGGTCGAGAACTTGAAGCCCTTCGCGTAGTCGAACTTCTCCATCGCGCGGATCAGGCCGAGGTTGCCTTCCTGGATCAGGTCCAGCAGGGGCATACCACGTCCGGTGTACCGCTTCGCGAGCGAAACCACGAGACGCAGATTCGCCTCGAGCAGATGGCTGCGGGCGGCCTGGCCTTCGCGAACGACGATCGACAGGTCGCGCTTCTTCGCAGCAGTGAGCCGCTTCTTGGTCTCGAGCACGTGCTTGGCATACAGACCGGCCTCGATCCGCTTGGCCAGCTCCACCTCGTCGGCTGCCGTCAGCAGAGCTGTCTTGCCGATCCCGTTCAGATAAACGCGGACGAGATCAGCGGCGGGGCTCTGGCTGTCGATGTCCGAATCGACGCGAGCGGTTGTTGCGGGGCGTGCCATGACGTGCCTCCTCATCGGTGGTGTCTTACAAGCTTCAACGCTCGGAAGCCCACCGATAGTTCCCGTAAGACTGTGAGCACGACCGCACTGACCTGCGGAAACCTGCCGCTCGTCCTGAGAAGTTCCTGAGAGATCGTCCAGGCGGAACCCGCCACCGCCGCAGACGCCGGAATCAGGCCGGTTCGACCAGTCCGTGCCGGACCAGACCCTGGACGAGCGAGACGGCGTGCGTTGTCAGCGCGTCCTCGTCTTCCCCGTGTGCGGCGGCAAGCAACGTCACCAGGTCCTCCAACGGCAATCCGTCGGCCCGGAATCCTGCGAGCAGCGCGGCGGCGAGGTCGTCGATCTCGTGTTGCCACCCGGGTCCGTTGCCGCGGTGCACGCGGACGACGGCTTCTTTCCAGCCCTCCGCGCCGGGAAGATAGACCCGCTCGAGGGCGGTGTCGGGCCGCAGAGTGAACCGCGCGCCGAGCACATCGTGGTTCCGGAGCCACTCGACGCGCCGGAAGTAGTCGATCGCCTCGTCCCCGAGGGAATCGGTGGATCCGTGCCGTAGGTCTTCGGCGAGCACGTCCGACGGGCCGTCGGTCCGCCTCAGATAGACGAATCCGAACCCGACGCCCTCGACGCCGTTGCGTTCGAAGTGGTCGAGCCACTGCTCGGCGAGGGCTGCACCGTCGGGGTCGCGCTCGTCGGCGTCGCCGTCGCGCAGCCACGTCCCCACGTAGAGCGCGGGGTCCGCGACGTCTCGCTGGACGACCCAGGCGTCGACGCCGTGCGCAGGGAGCCAGGAGGCGACGCGGGCCCGCCAGTCCTCACCGTCGACGTGCACCCACGACGCGAGCATCGCAGCGGTTCCACCGGGGTTCAGATACCGGACCGCCTGCGAGACCATCAGCTTGCTGGCGCCGTCGAGATCCATCCCGGAGTCCCGGTAACTGTGCTCGACGTCGCCGGTGCTCACCACGAACGGCGGGTTCGCGACGATGCGATCGAATGTCCTGCCCGCGACCGGCTCGAACCACGATCCCTCGAGCAGTTCCAGGTCGATCTCGTTGAGCGCCGCGCCGGCGGCGGTGAGGGTCAGGCACCGCGGCGTGATGTCGGTTGCGGTCACCGTCTCCGCGTACTCGGCGGCGCGGATCGCCTGGACGCCACATCCGGTGCCCAGATCGAGCACCGATCCGACCCGGTCGGTGGGAGTGGCGTGGAGCAGCGACAGGGAGGCCTGCCCGACGCCGAGAACGTGGTCGGGGCGGGTGACGGTGGGGCGGAGAGAGCCGTCGAGGTCCGAGAGCAACCACCGCGTGCCGGTCCCGGCGTCGAACGGGCGGAGGTCGAGTGCGGCGCGCACGCCGTCACCGTCGCGTTCGAGGAGTCCGGCCCGGATCGCGTCGGCCGGGGACAGGGGAGCGAGCGCGCGTGCCACGTCGTGCTCGGGGCAGGTGTCCTGCAAAAGGAACAGGCGCACGAGCAGGCCCAGATCACCGGCCCCGCGGGCCGCGCGGCGCGCCGGTACCGGCTCCCCGCGACCGTATGCGGCGTGCGCCTCGGGCCCGAGCAGTTCCCGCACGGCGTCGAGGTCGTAGCGGGATCGGTTCAGCGCCGTGCGCAGGGCAGGGCAGATCGACAGAAGCAGGTCGCGGTCCACCCCGGCATTCTCGCAGGGCGTCGTGCGTCAGCCGTCGATGACCCGGCGGTCGGGTGCCTCGATGGCGGGGTTCGTGTCGAAACGGCCGTCCCAGCGGCTCGGCTCGTCTTTGCTGCGCGGCGGCCGATCGTTGGCGATCAGCACGGCGACCCAGGGGAGCGGGATCGACAGGCCGATGATGGCCATCGATATCCAGGGGTTTTCGAAGACGCCGTACGCGATCGCCGCCAGGATGAGCGCGGGGATACGGAACGACATCAACGTGAGGTATTTGCGGACCCGCGCTCGGTGCTGGTCCTCGAGAGACGCCGACGCCTCCGTGATCAGAACCGGGTTATCGGGCGATCCGTGGTCGGGAGATCCACCGAAACCTGAAGTTCTTGCCATAGCCTCCACCTTCCCACGACAGGTCCCGAGATGCACACGCGCATCCTCGGCCGTCGTGCGGCATCATGGATACGTGAGCACGGATACCAAGGAACGGCCGGATACCACCCCCGACGAGACGACCGAGGACGATACTCCCAAGTTCTTCCACTACGTGAAGAAGGACAAGATCGCGGAGAGCGCGGTCATGGGAACCCACGTGGTTGCGTTGTGCGGCGAGGTTTTCCCTGTGACGCGATCGCCCAAACCCGGTTCGCCGGTGTGCCCCGAGTGCAAGAAGGTCTATGAAGGCCTCCGCAGAGGCGGCGAGTGAGCCTCGGGCTCGGTTCCGGCGCCCGGATCCAGCGGTAGTACATCGGCATCGTCGGCCGGGGGAGAACTCTCTTCCCCGGCCGCTTCTGCATATTCGGGTGCGGTGCTGTCCGGACGGGGCCGGTCGACTTTCGTGCCGCCCCGCTCGAGTTCCATGCACTCCCCGTCGGTGTCGGCTCGCTCGTGCCGGTCGATCGGGCACGCCTCGGGTTGCTGGTCTCCCGGGCGCAACAGATCGGAAATCCGGATCGGGCTGGCCGCGGTGAGCCGCCGCGTGAGGTTGGTGACCGGACCGAGTTCGGGTGACGGCACCTGATCGGCCTGCGCCGACAGCCACTCTTTCCACTGTTCCATCCTGGTCGCACGCGCCGGCCAGAACTCCTGAACGGTCGCGTTGAACTCGGCGCCCAGCACGACCGCGAATCCCAGGAAGAACGTGAACAGCAGGAACGCGATGGGCGCGGCCAGCGCTCCGTAGGTGTACCCGGTCGACGCGATGATCGTCAGGTACCAGCGCAGTCCCACGCTCGCGGCGATGAAGAACGCGCCGGCGACCAGCGCACCTCCGAGCAGCCGGTGCCAGGGCAGCGACTTCGGCAGGGCCACCTTGTAGAGCGTGGTGAGACCGAGGAGCAGCAGCAGTCCGACACCCGGGTAGTAGAACGTGTCGACGATGCTCGATCCGAGCGTGTACCAGGAGTCGGGCAGCAACCGGCCGATCATCGTCGGGCCCAGAGCGACGAGCGGCAGGGTGAACACCGCCAGGATGAGAAACATCACGTAGAGCAGCAGTCCGAAGATGCGCTGCCAGATCGGGTTGCGGTGGTTCTGCTGATGGTGGGCTTCCACGATCGAATCGACGAAGGTGGCAATCGCCGACGACCCCGCCCACAGCGACAGCACGAACCCGACGGACATCACGTCGGCGCGCCCGCGGTTGAGGACATCCTCGACCGTGGGCTGGATGATCTGGTCCACCACGCTGTCGCTGAACGCCGTACGGGTGAACGTGACGATCTTGGAGGTGATGATGTCCACCGTGTCGGGTCCGAACCATCCGCCCACGTAACCGAGGCTGCCGAGCAGCCCGAGCAGCAGTGGCGGCAACGACAGTGTCTGCCAGAAGGCCGCGGTTGCCGCCTTGCTGAAGATCGAGTGATTCCAGGACATCGCCAAGGTGTGGCCGATGACCTGCCCAGTCCGGCGTACCGCGTGCCGCAGGCGGCCGCGGGGCTGAGAGGTGGGGGATCGGGGTGTGTCGTTCATCTGCTTCCAGCATTCCCGACGACGTGCCGTCATGCGCGTAGCCGGGCCGGTAGGTGCAGGGAAAGTCTGCCACGATCCCGCCGGAGGTGATCGTCGGCGCGCGGTTCGTGACCGGGATCGGCGCGCGGAGACGTTAGGCTTCATGACGGTCGGCGTCCGGTCGAGGCGCACTGCGTCGCGGCACCGGCGGAGGTCGATCAGAGCTATGCGGACAAGGAGCACGAGAAACCGGTGAGCATCGAAACCGTCGGACAAGCTACGACCTCCGCCCCGGCGGGACAGCTGCGCGCCTGGCAGCGTCGCGCCCTGACCAAGTACCTGGCGACCAAGCCTCGTGATTTCCTGGCGGTGGCGACCCCGGGCGCCGGCAAGACCACCTTCGCGCTGCGTGTCGCGTCGGAACTGCTGCGCGACCGCACCGTCGATCAGATCACGGTGGTCGCGCCCACCGAACACCTCAAGCATCAGTGGGCGGCGGGTGCCGCGCGCGTCGGTATCGCCCTCGACTCGAATTTCTCGAACTCGACGGGCCAGACCTCGAGTGATTTCCAGGGTGTGGTCGTCACGTATGCACAGGTGGCCTCGCACCCCTTCAAACACCGGGTACGCACCGAAGCGCGCCGCACCCTCGTCATCCTCGACGAGATCCACCACGGTGGTGACGCCAAGAGCTGGGGTGAGGGCATCCGTGAGGCATTCGGTGACGCCACCCGGCGTCTCGCGCTGACCGGTACCCCGTTCCGCAGTGACGACAGCGCCATTCCGTTCGTCACGTACGAGCCGAACGGTGACGGACTGATGCAGTCCAAAGCCGACCACTCCTACGGGTACGCCGACGCCCTCGCCGACGGCGTGGTGCGGCCCGTGGTGTTCCTCGCCTATTCGGGCGAGGCGCGGTGGCGTACCAATGCGGGGGAGGAGTTCACCGCACGCCTCGGCGAGCCGCTGAGCGCCGAACAGACGGCGCGAGCGTGGCGTACCGCTCTCGATCCCGAGGGCGACTGGATCCCGGCCGTTCTGCGGGCGGCGAACACCCGCCTCGAACAGTTGCGTGCCGGGGGGATGCCCGACGCCGGTGGGCTCGTCATCGCGACGGATCAGACAGTCGCCCGCGCGTATGCCCGAGCGCTCGAGGTCATCACCGGGGAGGCGCCCGCTGTCGTCCTGTCCGACGATCCCACCGCCTCGAAGCGGATCTCGGAGTTCAGCGCCAGCACCCAGCGCTGGATGGTCGCGGTGCGAATGGTGTCGGAAGGCGTCGACGTGCCCCGTCTCGCAGTGGGGGTGTACGCGACGAGCGCCTCCACCCCGCTGTACTTCGCGCAGGCGATCGGACGGTTCGTGCGTGCACGCCGCAAAGGCGAGACCGCCAGCGTCTTCCTCCCGTCCGTTCCGGTCCTCCTCGACCTCGCCAGCCAGCTCGAGGCTCAGCGCGACCACATTCTCGGCAAACCCCACCGGGTGAAGGAGGGGTTCGACGACGAGTTGCTCGCCGACGCCAATCGCCGCAAGGACGAGCCGGGGGAGGACGAGAAGGCGTTCCAGTCGCTCGGTGCCGACGCCGAACTCGATCAGGTGATCTACGACGGTTCCTCGTTCGGCACCGCCACGTTCTCCGGGAGCGACGAGGAAGCCGACTATCTGGGGTTGCCCGGCCTGCTCGACGCGGACCAGATGCGAGCCCTGCTGCGGCAACGTCAGGAACAGCAACTCGAGAAGCCGAAAGCGGTTCCCGCGCACGAACCTCCCCCTCAGGTCACGGAGCGGGTCGCGACCGCCGATTCGCTGGCGCAGTTGCGTCGTGAGCTCAATTCGCTCGTCGCGGTGGTACACCACCGGACCGGTAAGCCGCACGGGGTGATCCACGGGGATTTGCGCCGGCAGTGCGGAGGTCCGCCGACGGCGATGGCCAATGTCGAGCAGTTGCGAGATCGGATCGCGATCCTGCGGACCTGGTGACAGACGGAGAGCCGGAACAGACGGAAGCGGGGGGCCCCAACAGGGGGTGTGGGCCGCCGCGGGGGGGGTGTGGGGGGGGGGGGGTCCCCCCCCGCCCCCCCGCCGGCGGGGCGGGGGGGGGGGGGGGGGGGGGGGGGGGGGGGGGGGGCCCGGGCCCCCCACCGCACGCCCCGCCTCGGTCAATTCCGACGGGCTCGCGTGGACCGTGCCGCCGTAGGTCTCGATCAGGAAGCGCCGGTAGGGCTTGGAGTCGT